>JAPLSW010000001.1 GCA_026398435.1 Chlamydiota bacterium
AACACGTAATCCGCAAGCCCGATCTCCTCGAAGGCTCCGGTGACGAACTGTCGCTTGGTGTATCCCACGATCAGCCCTCCAGAGCCTTTGCGATGCGTTCAGCCAACTTCTTATCAGAAGTGCGGCCATCATACGATACCCCAAGTTCGTCAGCCTTGGATTCCAATTCGCTGCGGGTTGGATCTGACACTTCATCAATCGGCTTCTCAACCGCTTTGGTATTGCCGATCACAGCATCCTGATAAGACGAGAACCAGCCCTTGGCGGTCAGATCATCAAACGCTTCCTGATCGGCAGCGCCCTTGTAATCGTAAGTTCCGCCACGAGGCTTCTTGTGCCGCCCGGGTGTGCGATAAAGGATTTTTGGAAAGTCAGTCACTTCTTCATCCCTTTGATGTCCTTGGAATGGACCAGCTTTTTAGAAGCCTTGCTATGCTCCTTACCAGTGAATAGGCCAGCACCCATTTTATGGGTGGAACCCTTCCACTCCGTTCCGTCGGGCAAATAGTGTTTGACGCCCTTCACTTCTTTTTGCCCTTCATCGGCTTGGCGGTCTTTGCCGACGCAACAAAGTCAGCCTTTGTCGGAGCGCCTTTGCTGCCAACTTTACGCATCCGCTCCACCTTCGCGCCAGAAGCCTTCTGAGATTTAATCCGATTGCGCTTGGCGTTGATATTGGCGTAGAGACCCATCTTCATTTCTTTGCCCTCGCCTTGGGAGCCTTTGATGGCTTGCCAGCCTTCATCGCAGCATCACGAGCGACATTAAGAGCTATGGCAACGGCCTGCTTTTTTGGGCGACCGTATCCCTCTTCCATCTTAATGTTCTTGCCGATGATGGACCGGCTATAACCTTTTTTAATCGGCATCCCAATCGCTCCTGATTGCGGAAGTTGGGGAGGCCGAAGCCTCCCCGTCCCCAGTTTAGGTCTGATTGAAGAGCAGTACGCCCGCCATCTCAGGGTTCGTCATCACGACACCGTAGAGCGTGTCCAGCGTGTAGAGGGTCTGGAACGTCAAGGGATCGAAACGCTTCGTCATCACCAGTTCAATGCCCTGGTCAGTCGAGGCGCGCATAACGTCAACGCCAGCGCCGTCTGGAACAGCGTACCGGCCTGGCAGGAGTTCAATCGAATCCTTGCGCCAGAACGGGTTGATGCCAGAAGCAGCAACGTTCAGGAAGTTGACGGGTTCAGCCCCACCGGCAGCAACCAGCTCCACGTTCTGATACTGAAGTTCAGCATCAGTCGGTGTGGTTGCAGCCGAGATGATCGGAGGGCTGATAACCATGGTGGTGCTGGTCAATATCTCAATGACGCGGAACGTCTTGAGTTCACCAGTCGTGCGCTTGGTGATGTGGTGAACAGCTTCGATGCCATCAATCGTAAACGCATCGCCAGCAGTAACGCCAGTCGTAGTTGAGACGACAACGGTCTGATAGCGGTTGTCCACGTTGAGAATGCCACCAACATTGGTGACAGTTGCCTTTGGCACATACTGGGCCTGAGCGCCAGTTGTGTTGATGGTAACAGTCGCCGTGTTGGCAACGCAGCGGTTGGCATAGTCCAGCTTGTAGGTCTCGAACGATGCAACTGGGCCAACGTATGAACGCTCGTAAGCGTTTGACGATTTGGTGCCGGTGAACGAACGAGTCGCCAGCGCCAGGTTGTTAGCCATGCCGTTATAATCGCGGCTGGACAAAGCCAGGTAGCGATCATTAGCCATGACACCCTGCTCGTTCATGATGCTGTCGCACTGGGCAACGTCATCATAAGTACCGGCAGCCGTAGCAATTGGAACGACCAAAGTGCCTTGAGCAGCAGCCAAATCCATAACCGACAGGTTGATGTCAGAAGCAAGCTTCTGCTTTGCAGAGTCGCCGAGGCGGCCTTCCTGCAACGCATCACGCAGTTCCAGAGCGTTCATTTCCCAAGCCGAACAAGGGCTGAAGCCCAAGGTCGAAGGAACAGAAAGCTGAGTCATGGTCGAAACGTTGGAAGCGATTGAACTTCCGACGGTCCGAGTGAACGACTGAGCGATGTAGGGCTGCGGACGCCACATGGTGTCACGAGCGCGTTCCATCGTTACGCCGTTGGTGTTGTAGATATTGATGTTCTTGGACAGAATAAGAGCATCGTTGAAGCCTTCGAGGATGTCCTCAAACGCTACGATCTCTTCCTTGGAAAATGCGTTAGCCATCGTGATTTCTCCAGATTAGTTTGATTTTTTACTGCGCTTGTAAGCCATAACCTTTGAGAGGTCTCCGGTTTTCAAGGCTTCTTCACGCAAACGATCTAAGATTGAATCTACACTGCCAGAGATGCGGCCGCCTCCTCCGGAGATGGTGCGTTCAGGCGATGTCGCTGCCTTGCGATTTGTAACTTTCAACTGAGTCTCCAGTTTTGCGACCGCAAAGGCAAATTTCACGGGATCGGTGATTGAGGCCAGTTCCTTTGCGCGAGTAGCGTTTTTGCCGAGCGCGTAGATAATCAACGCGGGATTGTCAGAACCTTGGATAACGATTCCCTGCTGCGTGACGCTGAAGGAATCCAAGGCAACAGCCTCGGCTTCTTCGTAATCATGCACCTTCAGCGAGGCTCTCGCCTTCGCATATGAAGCAAGTTTTCCCTGCCAAGCTTTGGATTCAGCATCTCGCTTAACCGTCGCTTCGGATTCGGACGCATCATGGATGCGTTTTTCCTCATACCAGGCGGACAACTTGATTTCATATTCGTTGGAATCGTAGTCGCAATCTTCAAGGCTGGGCTTCTTACTAAGCACGACCGGATTGGTCTCAGTCGCTGCGGTGTTGAGCTGTGCCTTTAGTTCGCGGATCTCCCGTTCTTTTTCCCGATTGGATTTACGCAACTCGCGCACCCACGCTGGCGCACGAACTTCTTCCTCTTGAGGTGGCGATTCCTCACCTATTGAAATAACAACATCATCTTCGCCGTCACCTTCATCATCAGCCTCAACGGAATCGTTCTCGTCGTTGGCTGCGTCATTGGCGTTGGCGTTGATCTCGATATCATCGAGCGCGTCGCTCTTCAGTTCTGCCGTTTTCATAATTACCCCGTCAAACTCATCCGAATTGTGTGGCGGATGGAACCACATTCACTCGGGGCTGCAATGCGGCCCCAATCTTTTCAGCTGTCTCAATTGCGGACTTTCGCTGATCAATGTCAATGGTCGAGAGCGTTTCCATAGTTTTGGCCTTACTCTCTTCAGCACGTGCCAGGCTGTATTCCGCGTTGGCTTGCGCCTGGATAGACTTAGCCTGGGCTTCCTCGGCTGCTGCCATGAGGTAGACCGACTGCGGATCAGGCTGCTGGCCTTGAGCCATGGCCTGCACCATCGCCTGTTCTTCTTCTTCGGTTGGCTTAATGACGCCCATCTGCACGAGCTTTTTCCGGAAGAAGTCCTTGATGTCTCCAATGCCCTCGCCGTCCATGTTCATGATCGCCATCGACTGAAGGATCATCTGCGTTTCAGGATCAGACGTGACCTGCATCATGCCGGTAAGGGCGCGCACGGTTGCGTCCCTGCGGCTGGTAAAGGACGGCCCAACATCAACCGACACATCAAAGGTGGCCTTAGATAAATCGTTTTCGTAAGCCAACTCGCCAGTTTCCTGATCGATGATCGGCTTCATGAGTTCAACAGAAGATACCTGGTCCATCTGATCGATGGCCTTCATCTTGCGCTTTTCCTCGACGTAAATGTCCTTCGCCATCGATAGCCAGATTTCACCGCAGCGCCTCATGGATTTCGCCATGTTGGTCATGTAGATGAAGCTCTGCATGTCCAGGCGCGTCTGGATCAGCTCAACAGCATCGCAGGCGGGATCGCGGCCGACTTCGTATAGGCAACAGGTCCGGCGGCTTGGGTCTCGCCATTGGGGCCAGTGATCGGGTTGATCAGGAGGTAAGGATAGTTGCGGATGTTATCCTCGGCCCACATGATCTGATGCCCGGCAACCTGCTCAGGCATGAGGATCGGCTTTTCGATAGAGCTTAAGGCGCTGATCTCACCCAGCTTGGAAAGCTGCATGTTCTTGAGGCGTTGCGGATCTTTGGCTAGGCGCACATGGCCCATGCACCGCTCGACATTATCGACGAACCATCGCTTGCCGTAATATGGGACGATCGGGATGTTCTTGCCCGCGATATAGCCAGAATCCTCCAGGATACCGCCACCGCTCATGATGTATTTATGGATCTTGCGCCGCTTCACGCGCTTCTGGCGCAGCTCGACGGTGCCAAGATTAAACAGCGTTTCCTCTAGCGTCTCATCTGCATCGAAGTCAGCCTGAGTATAGCGCTCTTCCTCGTTTTCAACCGTCTGGAAGATGCGGATTGTCTCGCGCACTTCCTCGACACGATAATATTCCGCCACGAACACAACGTTTGGAGTGTTCCAATCGAATTGCGTCTGGTGAATGATATTGGACCAAGTGGTCGGATCGTCATTCCACTCGGCGATATAAGCCTCACGAGTGATCGAGTAGAGGACGAAGCAATATTTGGCGTCTGACTTGTCCTGCTTCTTGGCGTCCAGATCAAAGAAAACGGAGCTGTCGGCATCGTAGATCGGCTCGATACGAATCCGCTGCTTCTCGTTGTCATCGTCTTCGTCATCTTCATAGGTGGTGCGGAGCCTCCAGGCGCCATAGCCTCCGCCAACACCTTCCTCAAAGGCATTGTCAAACGCCTCATCGGCCACGCTGTCCTGCTCATCGGCGCGATAGAGTCCGTTGCAAGTCTCAGCCAGCTTGTCGTTTTCGGACCCATCCTTCGAGACGAAATCAACAGCAATGCGGTTGTTTCGATATTCGTTGATGATACGAATTACGCTCATGTGAATCTTGTTCACCTCAAAGCGCGGCTTGTTCTCGAACTGCTCGCCTATGGGGCCTTCCCATTGTGCGCCAGCGATTGAGTAGAATCTGCGGTCCTGGAGACATTGCAGGCGCTCGTCACGCATGACTGACTGGCAACGATCAAACTCGTTTAGTGCGGCTTCGTGCACGTTGGCAAATCGCTGATCTCTAGTCGGCCTTGCCATTTACCACCTACTCATTGTCGCCAAAGGTGTGAACTCAACAGCCTTTTTAGGCGGTGCACGTCTGATTGCCTCGCACGCATAACGAAGAGCGTCAATCATGTGGTTATCACGATCTGCAAGAACTGGCAAGACGGCCCCGGTAAGGGTATCGGTCTTGTAGCTGTAACAGGTTAGCTCATCGATGGTGTGCTGGCATCGAGGGTGAACAACGATGTCGTGGCTCTTGAGCCACTCAACGCCCTCCTCGACCGACTTCGGCCCTTTGACGGCCGACATGATCTTAGGAAAGCCATGCCGCTTCATGTGGCTGATCGTCTCCGGCCTGGCACTGTCGGCCACGATGGGCCACTTCTCGGACTCTGGCACAGTCAGAAACAGATCAGGCGTGTCCATGATTTCGCAGCCGACGCGATAGGCTTCATGGTCAACGTAGATCGTGCGTCCGATAACATGACAGCGGACCAGGACGGTTGGGTCGTTGGCGAAGCCCCAGTCAGCACCAAGGCGGTGCGTGGCATCAGCTGGTGTCTCGAACTCCTCGATGCTCCAATTGCGAAACACGCGGGCTTCTGAGTTGCCGACATAGCCGCCAAGCCAGACGTGCTTGTACTTATCTGGATCGCGCCCTCGGTCATATTCCATCTCATCCTTGAGGACGGCTGGGAACCAAGGATTGTCTTTGTAGTTGACCTCGCAGACGGTTGTCCTCGGTGGCGTGTTGTCACTGCGTAGTAGGGCATCAATCGGATCAGTATTGTTGCGCGGGTTCCAAGTGAAC
>JAPLSW010000052.1:0-8427 GCA_026398435.1 Chlamydiota bacterium
GAACTCATACTTTGAGAAACTTGGACTCGTTTCACTGCTTAAAGAGAGGTTGAGTCTTTAGAGTTTTCTTGAACCGCCGTATACGGATCCGTACGTACGGTGGTGTGAGAGGTCGGGGCCTAACGGCCCCACCTACTCGATCGTTACATCATTCTTAATTTCTCCCCACATTAGCAATGAAATAAATATTTACATTAATATCTATAATATCTTATTGCTTGAGAAAATCTCTAGAGAGGATACCCCCATGAGTCGAGCTGGATTTGCCTTTTGGCTAAGTACAATGTGTGCATTTACTATTTGTCAGGCGGCAGAGCAAGATAACAGCTGCCTCGAGAATTCTCCTCGTCCTATGCGAGTAGCCGCTCGGTATACGAGTCCTAAAGGTATCGGATACCAAACAGGGTATACAACTTTAGAAGGATTCTTTTCCTCCATGGTAAAAGATAAGTGGCTTCCCTTTGTAGATCTACGGGGGCATGTTTTTGATAATGGAAAATTTGCGGCAAACGCAGGTATGGGAGTTCGCTATTTAACCTCTTCTCGCGTATGGGGAATGAACACCTATTATGACTACCGTAATACGAAACATCAGCATTACAACCAAGTGGCTTTAGGTTTGGAATCTCTTGGCAGAGTTTGGGATGGTAGGATCAATGGGTATCTTCCTGTAGGATGGAAACAAAGTCCCTATTACCATACCGAATTTCAAGAGTTTAAGGGGCATTCTATGTTCCTTAGAAGCTCTAGAGAATTTGCCTTTAAGGGAATAAATGCCGAAGCCGGTTTCCATTTAGATCATTTCAAGAAAGCGCCTCTATATTTTGCAGCGGGACCATATTACCTAACAGGCAAGGGGGCCTCCGCCTGGGGTGGTCAATTACGAGCAAGTGTCGATTTATTTCACAGGTATCTCCGACTGGAGGCAAATACCTCTTATGATAGCTTTTTTAAATGGATTGGGCAAGGGCAGATCAGTGTGAACTACTCCTTTGGTAAAAAGATTAAGAAAAGAGATTGCAATCGTCCCTCTCTTTATGAAAGAGCAGTTCAAAGAATAGATCGCTTCGAAATTATCCCTGTTGGCAAAGATCATGTAGAGACGGAGGCTATTAACCCTGTAACTCATGAGCCTTACTATTTTGCTTTTGTAGACAATACCAGTCATTCACTTGGAACCTTCGAAAGTCCGTATAGCACACTTGCTACAGCTGAAGCTAATACCTCTCCTGCTCAGGTTATTTATGTATTTCCGGGAGATGGCACCTCGACGAATATGGACTTAGGGATTACCTTGCAAGATTCTCAGATGCTCCTTGGGGCGTCCACAATACAACCCATGGTGACAACGCTCGGCTCAGTGAGTATCCCAGCTTTTGCATCATCTCTACCAGTTATGACAAATACGCTAACAGCTCCAGTTATAACACTCGGAAATAATAACACGGTTTCCGGTATCTATATTGAAAATAACACAAGCAACGGGATTTACGGGAATGCAGTTAATAACTTCACGGCTTCGGGAAACACCTTTATAGGAGGTTATGCAGCAACTGTTGCTGGCGAGGCGATTTTATTAAATGATATTTCAGGGTTGTTAACTGTTAATGATAACCTCTTTTCTCAATATTCCTCTCAAGCAGCTTCTAGTAACGCAATTCATCTTGTACAGACAACTGCTCAATGTGATGCCGATCTTATAAATAACACGATTGCTTGCCAATATGATGGCACTCATTCTATAGGGGGCATTCTAGCTGAGTTAAGCGGAGCAAGCTCGATTGGAACATTGAATATTTCAGGTGGGAATATTTCAAGTCTTGTTAATAATAATACGGGGGATGGAATACATGTGACTTTTGCAGGCACTAGCTCTATCTCAAGTTTGAATATTTCTGATGTAGATTTAAGCTATTGGAATAATGGGGTGGAAGTAGACCTATCTGGTAGTGGATCTATCGGAAATATCACTCTTTCTAAGACGAATATCGCCAATCAACAGTATCAAGGTTTTGCTGTAAGTCATACAGGTTCTGGTTCTATTGCGAGCGTCACATTCCAAGATGGCAGTATAAACAATGGGGGATCTTCGGCCTATGGAATGGAAGTCGATGTCAATAGTTCTGGAGGAATTGAGAACATCACTGTTACCAATAGTGAACTCAATAGAAATAATGAAGGATTCTACACCATTGTTGATGGATCGGGATCCATTGGAGATATCTCAATTAAAGATTGTGTTATAAATTATTCCCAGGATACTGGGGTGCAAGCTGATATAGTGTCAGGTTCAATAGGAAATTTAACAGTCTCAAACTCTACCATAAACTACTCTACTCAGTTTGGTATATGGGCAAATATGAAAGGGGCTGGATCGCTTGGGAATTTAACGGTCTCGAATTCAACGATCGACTATTCTCAGAGTGATGGAATATCGATTGCTATGTCAGGCCCAAGCAGTGGATCGGTTGGGAATTTAACAGTTTCAAATTCTAACATAGATTACTCCTCCTCTTCCGCTATAAAGCAACGGGTGCTAGGATCTGGATCGATTGGAAATTTTGTCGTATCAAACTCAACTTTTGTTAATAATCCTTATGGTTTTGATATAGGAGTCTCTTCTGCACTTTCGATACCAACAATGAGTGTATCTAATAGCAATTTCTTAGGTGTTGAGTATGCGATATATACTGCAAATAATTCAGGCCTTGGAACCATCGGTTCCCTTGGAGTTAATAATTGTACCTTTGTAAATAATTCCTACGCTCTGTTTCTATCAAATACCGCGATCGATAGCTTAAATTTATCATCAAACACCTTTGTAGGAAATCAGTTGGCTTTGGATTTGAATTCTATTGTTTCACAGGGTGCTATTGTTGATAATGTATGTAGCGGAAGCGCTTTTGGATCTATGCAAGTAATAGCTCCAAATAGTAGCGTTAATTCCTTGTCCTTCGCAGGTAATGTCTTTAACGGTATAAGTAGCTTTACAAGCGCCAGCCCAATTGCTTCAGGGTATGCGGTTTCTGTTACAGGAAATGCAGTCAGTACAACTTGTCTTAATTTCGTGGATAACATAGCAAATCCTACTTCTATTGGAATTTACGGTCCATATTTGTTTAATGCAACAGGTTCAACAATTAACCTTACAGCGGAGTCTACGCAAGCTAATAACGTGGGGACAATTTCTACAACAGGAACTGTAAATCCCCCAGGTAGCTGTACCCAGTAGAGGTTATAGGATCCTAAGAGGGATAAACTCTAGGAAGTCACACGAAGCAAATACGTACCTGACCCCATTTTTCTCACCGAAGAAGGGGTCTTTTTTTACCACGTTATGCAAATGGCCAAAGACGCAGATGTCGATCTTAAAATCCTCGAGGATTTTTGAGGCTCTTGAGTCTTCAAGATCGGCACTTATGGGAGGATAGTGGGTAAGAGCGATCCGAATCTTTGCCTTAGGATCGAGTTTGGCAAGACTCAGTTTGAGCCTTTCTAGATCTCTTACAAAGATTTTTTCCTGCTCGGCTTTTATCTCTTCTAGATTTTCTACCGGTTTCTTTTTTTCTCGGGGGTTCTCTACATACTGGATATATTCGCCAAAGGAATATTCTGGGGTGTCCCAGAGTCTGGCTCCCCCGATGGTAACATCTTGCCAGTTGAATGCATTATTTTGGATGAAGTGGATCGATGGAGGCATTTTGGCGAGCATTTTTGCGGGAGAATCCCACCAATAGTCATGATTGCCTTTGAGGATGAGCTTCGTGCCCGGTAGGGCATCGATCCAGTTAAGGTCAATAAGAGCCTGGTCCATATTCATCCCCCAGGAGATGTCTCCGGGGATAAGAACGAGATCTTCAGCTTTTATAGATTCTAGCCAGTGGGCTTTGATCCTTTCCGCATAGTTTTTCCAGGAAGAGCCGAAAACTTCCATACTTTTGGAAGGTGAGCCAAAGCTTAAATGTAGATCAGAAAGAGCCCAAATTGTCATAACTATAAAGTGAATCCATCGGGGATGTTTGCCCCTGAGGTCACTACTATAATTCCATCACGAATAAAAACGCCATCACCATCATATTTGGTAAGGTTTGCTTGGTTGATCAGCCTTACATTATTCCCAATGTGGGTATGCTCATCGATGATCGCTTTTTTAATGATGCAGTTTTCTCCGATGCTAAAATAGGTAGTAAGGGGACCAGGTGGGATAGAACCAGCAGAATCTATGTGGTTTCCGAGGATTACTGAGTCCTCAATGATCGTTCCATTATGGATACAGCTGCTTACCCCTATCACGCTATGGGTAATCTCGGAGGCCTCGATGACCGAGCCTGAGCTAATTAACGAATTTACGACTTTAGTGCCGTGGATTTCTGTCTCTGGGAGGTTTTCCGAGCGGGAGTAGATCGGATTTTTTTTATCATTGATATTTAGCCCACCCTCTTTTTGTTCGGTAAGAGCGAGATTTGCTCTATAAAATGCCCCTATTGTCCCAATATCTTCCCAGTAGCCGTCAAATACGTAGGTGTAGGCATTTCCACTTTTGACTTTCTTAGGGATCAGGTCATGACCAAAATCATCGCCGCACTCTGCAAGCAGTTTAGCAAGGGCCTCTTTTTTAAAGACGTAAATGCCCATCGATCCTAGGTAACGAGGGTGCTTGCCACTCGAGATTTGGAATTTCTTGAGAAGGGCCGGGTCGGAGGGTTTTTCTATAAAATCTATGATAAGCCCCTGTTCATCCGTTTTTAAAAGACCCATTCTTTTTGCTTCCGCTTCTTCGACAGAAAGGCTTGCAATCACCAGATCTGCATCGGTTTTTTTGGCAAATTCTAGCATCTGCAGAAAGTCGATATTGTATAGCTGGTCTCCTGAGAGGATCAAAAAGTATTCTACTGCAGTTTGTGATAGGTGATCCCAGTTTTTACGGACGGCATCAGCCGTACCTTTAAACCAGCTGGCCCCTTGCGTAGATTCATTGGGAGATAAGAATTCTAGATCGCTGCTGCAAGAGTCTTTGGGGTTATAGGTCCCTTCGACATGATTTTTCAAAGAGCTAGGGAGGTATTGGGAAATCACAAAGATCTTATTGATTTGGGAATTTAACGAGTTGGATATAGGGATGTCTATGAGGCGGTATTTTCCTCCGAAGGAAACTGCTGGCTTGCATCTTGTGGATGTCAAAGGCTGCAGGCGCGAGCCCTCTCCCCCAGCAAGTACGATGCTGGCCACAGTTCCTATCCGAGATAGCCTTTCCTTTTTAACTAATTCCACAAATATGCACCAATTAATAATTATAAGTTAATTAGTATCATTAATTATAATTAATTATCAACCCTGTCTATTCGTGAATAATTATTAACCTCTCTTAAGTTACTTTGTATTATTGTTTTGAATTGCTAAAAATAAAGTTGTTTTTCAAATTATATGAGAAAGGATCTCTCTTGCCATATCCTGCCCTGTCCTTCGAAAGGCAGGGTGGTCTGGCTTGGGAGAGAATGTTTGAGTGAATTTTTGGGGTATAAGCCTTTTCATTTCAGGAAGATCAAAGGGGAGGCAGTACTCTATCCTATCATCGCCCAGGGGCTCTACAAAATAGTCCTTAATAGTTGCCCAAGAGGAAGCAATCGTGGGGATTCCCAGTACTGTCGACTCAAAATAGGTGTAGCCCGGAAGTTCTTGAAAGGCCGGGTGTAGATGGAGCCCAGCATGGAAAAAGGCGCTCTGTAGCATGGAGCTGGAAAGCTTCTTTCCTCCTGGCATAGGGATGATTTGTAGTCCCTTTTCGTTTCTCGGTGCAAGAGATTCTGCAACGATAATTGTGGGAGCTTTTCTCCACTTTAGTATGGCGTCGATGCAGGCAGTTTCGTACCACTCATAACTCCCCTTTGTTGCAATAAAAACAAGGGGGATGTCTAGGTCTTTAGAGGCGACTATGCTCCCTAGTTGATTTTTTCTAAATTCAAGGCGACCTACCTGCAGTATGTACTCCTTACTTTTGAGGCCTATAAGAGATAAAAACTCCTCAGAGGAAGTAGGGGAATAATCCTCTGCAAAGCCCGGTGGTAGAAATACTTCTTTTACATTGGACGAGGGGCAGTCTCTTAGCATTGTTTTAGCCTCTGTTGGGCTATTTGCTATGCACACCTTGGCATTTTTTAGGATTTCATAGTTGATGATATTGGATTTCCTAGGGGGTAGTCCATAGTAATGGATCAGATGGGGATTTTCTTCTAGGGCCTCTAGGGAGAAAGATATACCGTCATCGGTTTCATTATAAAGGCACTTTCGTATGTATTCAAAAAAACCGATGGAGGGACCAAAATATTGGATGGTGTCTTCATGAAAGCCGATCAGTCCGTAGGGCAATCCTCTTAGCTCTAAGATCTTTTGGTCATCTCGCAGATCAAGGCAGGTATTGGTTAGAAAGACAAAGTCAGTAGAATCTAGATCATAGCAGGAGGCTACGATCTCCGCCTCATCTCCTAGACTCTTAATCCCCATGAGGAGTGATTGAAGGGCTTTTAGATCCCCACCCCATTTGCTGTGCTGGTTGGTTCTGGATACTAAAGAGATTTTCATAAGGCCTGCCTTTTTGGCCTGTTATACAGGTCAAAAGGCCATTAGGCAAGAAAATCAGGTCCAGCTGCGCGCGATAAGAAGAGCTTCTTCTCTCGCATCCTTGCTCTGGAGCCCTTTGGTGTGGGTTTTAAATAGCTCTCTTTGGATTGGGTCTTTTAGCGCTTCGCAGCCAAGGATAAGGTAAGAGATGAAATGAGGTCTTGCATGAGCTGACGGGCGCATAAGAACCTCTAAAAACTGCTCTGAAAGGGCCTCATCTATGGGGAAGGAGAGTAGAGCAATAGCTGCATTTTCATTATCTTTAGAAAAGGGCTCTTTGGCAAGGGATCTTAGGAGAAACTCCTTAGCAGGCTCCCCAATCTTTTGCAAGGCCTCGAGGATCGTATCTTCGGTGAAAAAATCAGATCTCCCAAGTGCTTCGTAAAGGGCAGGTATGGCTTTGGGATCTTTGATCTTTCCCAAGCAGATAGCTGCAGCCCCTGGCGCTAGCCCATATCCTGGAAAAAGAGGATTATAGAAGGCATCCTGTGAAAGAAGATCTATAAGAAGGGGCACGGCTTTGGAGCCCTGTTTTACAAGGGTCTCTATTTCCTCTTTGGGATCCATTTCTTCTGAGAGAATGAGGTCTGCAAGGTAAACAGGCATCCCTGATCCCTTTTCACAAAGATCTCTGAGGTAGTGATATTTTTCTTTAGCACTTGCTACTTGGGTCCTCTCATCTTCATCTAAGAAAATCTCGGAGAGGTTTTTCCCGTTTTGCTCTTCCAGGAGAAGAAGCTCTTGGATTCTTTTAATTTCAAATTCAGGCTGCACTCCTTTACCTTCCTCTTCGTAGTAGGAAAGCATAAGTGGAAAGCTTCCGCTAAAGTGGGCATCCCGATGCATAAGGATATCATGATCTGTCATGTCAATAAGGGGAAATTCATCCATCGGATTTGCTCACTACGATTTTTTGGATTTCATGGGCGTTATAGCTCGATCTTACAAAGGGGCCACAGTACATGTGTTTTATACCGATCGAGTAGCCAAAATCTTCATATTCTTTAAACTGTTCAGGAGTGACAAAAGATTTGACCATCAGTTTACGGGGCCCCGCTTGGAGGTAGTGGCCAATGGTCACTATATCGCATCCGGCTTTTTGCAGATCGGATATCGTTTCTTTAACATCAGAGGCCGTTTCTCCAAGTCCTACCATAATACCCGACTTTACAAAGGTGCCTAAGGATTGAGATTTGACATAGTCTAGAACTTTTAAGGTTCTATCATAGGTAGCTTTGTGTCTGACACGAGGGGTCATTTCCCGAGTGGTTTCGATGTTGTGATTAAATATCTCCGGTCTTTCCTTTAGCACGATATCCAGAGATTCAAAATTGCCGGAAAAGTCGGAGGTGAGCACTTCAATGGTTGTCCCTTCAGACTTTTCTCTTATCTCTCGAATAATGGCAGCTATATGGGAGGCGCCCCCATCGGGAAGATCATCTCTTGCAACCATTGTAATAACGACATGCTTTAATCCAAGCTCAAGTGCTGAAAGGGCGATCCTTTCCGGTTCATCCTTTTCTGGAGCCCTTGGCTCCTTGGAAAAGTCGATATCGCAAAAACCGCAATTTCTTGTGCACTCTTTGCCAAGAGCTAAAAATGTGGCTGTTTTTTTCGAGTAGCACTCAAGTCTATTCGGACATTTTGCTTCTTCACAGACTGTATTAAGCCTAAATTTCTCTAGAAGAGCTCCTGTTTTTGAAAGGCTCCCTCCGGAGGGGAGCTTTCTATGTAGCCAGGAAGGAAACCTTCCTTTGCCCACAGCTCCACTTTCACTGCCGGCTTCCGGATTTACCGGAAGCTTGTTCA
>JAPLSW010000052.1:8473-19606 GCA_026398435.1 Chlamydiota bacterium
TACTTCAGGAAGGATATTAAAGAGCTCTTCAGTCATTTTTTTCTCTTATACTTTTTTTATTTTAGGGGGCAGGTGGATCGGCGTGTCGCTTGCAAGAAGCGCCGCTTCCAGCCACGCTTCAGGAAGCGTTGGGTGGGCATGGATCGTGTCTGCAATGCAATCTACTGTTAGCTCATTTGCCATTGCAAGGGCAATCTCTGCAATAAGAGATGCTGCGTCATGACCAATGACTTGTGCGCCGAGGATTTGTCCTGTTTGCTTATTCGTTATGATTTGCGCAAAGCCTTCTGTTTCTCCTGTCGCTACAGATTTGCCAAGGGCTTGGAAGGGGAACTTGCCGATGGCAACGGTCATGCCCGCTTCCAGGGCTTGCTCGGAGGTCATCCCCACCATGGCAACTTCTGGTGATGTGAAGATAACAGCCGGGACGGCTTCATAATGCATCGATGCAGATTTACCACAGGCATTTGCGGCGGCTACTATCCCTTGGTGGGAGGCCACATGGGCTAGCATGTATTTACCGGTCACATCGCCAATGGCATAAATGCCAGGTACGCTTGTTTCCATTTTATCATTTACATTGATAACACCCCGATCACCAACCTTAAGACCTGCTTTTTCAAGAGCCATCCCTTCAGAGACAACCTTCCTACCAACAGCTATGAGGGCTGCATCGCAAACAATGGGGTCTTTCCCTTTAAGGCGGATGCTAATCCCTTCATCTATATTATCAATCCCTTCGACAAAAACACCTGTCTGCACGTCTATTCCTTTTTTTATAAAGGCGCGTGTCATGACATCGGAGATCGTTTTGCCTTGAGGGGCGAGGATCATAGGAAGAGCTTCAAGAATAATTACATTCACTCCGAGCTCCGCATACAGACTTGCAAACTCGCAGCCGATGTATCCGCCGCCAACGATGGCAAGTGTTTTGGGAAGAGTTGTCAGCTGAAGGATCGAGGTAGAGTTTAGAACTTTTTGATGGTCACAAGGGAAGGCGGGGATATCTAAGGGAGCCGAGCCACTTGCAATAATCACCTTATCAAAAGAGACTATTGCATTTTCGTCTCCACGCACTTTAAGTTCTGTGGGGGAGACAAACTCTGCATGTCCTTGCAAGATGGTGATCCCGTTGGATTTTACAAGGCCTTCGAGACTTTTTCTCATTTTTTCAACGACGGAGTCTTTGCGTTGTTTCATTTTAGAATAATCAAAAGAGACAGGGCCTGTGGTAATGCCGAAATCCGCTGCATGTTTTATCGACTGCATCATGTGGGCATTAGCAATTAAGGTTTTTGTCGGTATGCATCCGACGTTTAGGCAAGTACCGCCCATATACTCTTTCTCAATGAGAACTACTTTTTTGCCAAGTTGGGAAGCTTTAATGGCAGCTACATAACCGCCGGGACCGGCGCCAATGACGGCGATATCGAATTTTTTTGTTTCCATAATGTACATCCTTGCGTCAGCTATTTTTTGCTCGATTGTACTCGATGCATGAAAAAGTTTCTATTTTTTATCTTGGGAAATTGATAAACATGGAAGAAAAATCTTTAAAAGAGGGGCTATGCAAATACAAAAAGTTGAATACAAAGAAAATACTTCACTTCTTGAGGCGGTAATTGCCCATGATCCCTCAAAGACTGGTAAAAAGCCGGCCATTTGTATTTTCCATGCATGGGCTGGCCGTGACGCGTTTGTGGAGCAAAAAGCCGAGAGGCTCGCAGAGCTCGGCTACGTAGGCTGCGCTCTTGACCTATATGGTAAGGGGATTCTTGGGAATGGCTATGAGGAGAATAAAGCCCTTATGCAACCTTTTATGGAAGATCGAACCTTACTGCAAAAAAGAGTACTTGCGGGATTTAACATGGTTAAATCCCTCCCCTTTGTCGATGGACAAAAAATAGGGGCCATTGGATTTTGTTTTGGAGGTCTTGCGGCACTCGATCTAGCAAGAAGTGGAGCTGATGTAAAAGGGGTTGTGAGTTTTCACGGACTACTTAGGGCTCCAGAGGGATTGAAATCTCACTGCAAATCTAAGGTTTTAGCTTTGCATGGACATGATGATCCTATGGTGAGGCCAGAAGAGGTTGCCCATTTTCAAAAAGAAATGACAGAGGCTAATGTCGATTGGCAGATTCATATCTATGGAGGTACGATGCATGCCTTTACTAATCCAAAGGTAAATAATCCCCAAGTCGGAACTGTGTATTCAGCGGATGCAGATAGGCGCTCGTTTATTGCGATGAGTAATTTCTTTTCAGAGGTGTTTTCTTCGTAAGGGGAGTCTGCATGAAAAAATGATAGAAAATTTTGCCCTCCTTATGAGAGACTGCAGGTAAGAGAGGAACTAGGGGGCTTTACCCCCGGGTTATACTCCAAGATTTTGAGGTTTTTTATGAAGGTTGTTGATCGTCAGAAGATTTGTACTCATTGCGATGGACGGATTGCTATCGAGTCGGAGCATTGTCCCTATTGTGGTAGTGTAGCTGCCATTCCAGAGGAAGTAAAAACTCCCGCTCCTCTATTTGATCATCAATCGATTCAAGATAGCCTTACCTCACTTTATACTCCCCCCTACTCCAATAAGAGCTCCCCTTATATGAAACAAGACAAAGAAAAAAGTGCTCCTAAGCAAACTCCTAGAGAGTCTCATGAAAGTAGAATCAATGCGTCACTCGGGAAAATCAATATCTCCGGCTCTACCGGCGTTACTGCTGAAGAAAAGATAGAAGGAAAAAGCAGTTTTTCTCCATTGCTATTGCTTCTTTTTGGGGGCAATCTTCTTATCATAGGACTTTTGCAATTTTTCTTTTCTGAGCGGGGAGTGCTAAGACTTGAGTGGGATAGCACCTACTGGTTTATCTATTGCCTTATCGCGATTCCAGCGATCTATTTTGGCTTAAAAAAAGCCAACAGTTGCGAAGAAAAAGAATAGACCCACAAAATCGTCAGGTTGTTTTTTAGTTAACTACCTGAAATAAACGCGTTGTGAGATTAATACGATATTCTAAGTCGGATAAGATGATGAGGATATCATCAAAACCCAGTCTCTAGTTTGAAGATGTGCTGCGTAGTATCCAATCCCTATAACAAACTCCATGAGCTTCTGCCTCAAAATTGAGTACCTAAAAATTAAGCTCTGGTATGGCTTCGGTTACCGTCTACATAAATAATAAGTTTTTCTCTTGGAAAATCTCTAGGGAGTTCAAGCGGCAGTAGGCTTAAAGCTTTAGGCTTAAGCTTCGGAATGTAAAAGAGGGGAAATTGATCTGTCCTGTAGTGGGATATCCACCTGACAAGGTCTTAAATGGCTACCATCTTCTGGTGGGATATCCGCTCCAAGATCTATTATCCGTTTGATGAGCTGTAGTTTTTTGCCTGGTTCTAAACGGGATCTAATTAAAAGTTCCAAGGGGCTTTGTCCATTCCAGAAGCTTTGAATAAGAGGCTTTGACTGAAATCGCTTTAGAATACTTTCTGGAAGATTAACCGGCAAAGTTCTGTAGTGAAATCCAAGATTGTGCATGAAGCTGCCCAGCATATAGGAATGTATTTTTAGAGAGGATCTATATGAGGTGGAAATTATATATTTTTTTCCGAAATTTCCAGGTGTTCTTACCCCAAGAAAGCTAACTGCTCGATCTAAGTATCCGATGACAGGGGGATCGGTCAAATAATCATCTTTTACGGAAATGTGAGTAAGATACTGATCTGCTAGCTGGAGTTCTTTATCTCCTATATTCTGCTGGAGTCCGGCTCCTAGCTGCAGGCTATTGATGCAAATTCCTTGAAGATGGAGTTTTAGAGCGACATAGGAGGCAATTGATCCGCCAAATGAGGCTCCATAAAGAGTGATTTTCTTGCCCTTTAAATGGGGCTTAACCAGCAAATCTTTAACAAAGGAATGTGCTTCAGTGTAAATAGAAGGAGTGCCTCCTAGTAAATTTGATGCAACAGTCAGCTGTAATTTTCTTTGCACTTTTTTTAATTGCTCAGGCTGATTTTCCAGCTCAGTTGTATAAGAAGCAAGGGCCCCGAAAATAATAACAATTTCATTTTCCTTTTCAACAAGAGCAATTTTTAATCCGGAATTTGGATCTAAAAAACAATAATCGAGAGCGCTCAGCTGATTGCTTTGCATATTTAATGAAGAGGGAGCTACAGGGGAATAACCGAATGGTGTAATCCACTGGAGATCCTTTTTATGGATGTAATTACTCATAGAAGCAAAAGGAAGATAGTCAATCGGGTTTGAAAGTTTTTCGAAATGATCGTGATATCCATTTCTAGCGAAAGAGACCGGTTTTCTTAAAATTATTTCGGTGAGCATCCCAAGAAGAGACCAAGTTTTTGAGCCGCAATATCTTAATGGAAATAGAAGGAAACTTTTTATGGATACAAATATCTTCTGAGCGAATAGGGAGATTTTATCTATAGAGTGACAGAGCTGTCTGGATAACGTTTCCCTCAAAGTAAATCGATGACCTTGAGCCGGATGGCATTCTGCTCCTAAGTTCGCAGGATCGAGACGTAGTAATGGAGTAATGGTCATTTGGGTGTTGGGATTATCCGTTTTAAGGCACAAATTAATCGATTTGTTCGCTCCTTAAATGGAGCTCGATTTTGTGTTAAAATAGCTGGCGTCAGAGCAATTGCCGAAATTTTTAGGCAGTCTTCAGATGTTAAGTTCCCTTGAGTTTCAAGTAAGTGATCTGCATAAAATCCAGCTAACATAGACGCCCCTCTATCAATGGTGCTTCTACAGGAAATATTGCAGGTGGAAGGCTTTATTACCTTAATCGCTTCTTTCACAAAATGGCAATATGCAATTTCGATAAAATCCTTTCGTTCAGAAGTAGATAGGGTTTGTCGATTTGCAAAGAGTGTTGTGTGGATATTGTCAATGACCTCATGGCATTTTATATTCCAAGCAGTTGTCGATAAGCTCGGAGGCCATAAAAAGGAAGGGGAAGTAAATAGATGATTTAAGAACTTGGTTTTAAACTTTGTGGCTTCCAGAGATTGGGCTGTCCCATTTTGTTTATAAAAGGAGGAATCTTTATCCAGAGTAATTGAATGGAAGTTTTTTAAGGGATGCTGATCTTGCAATTTCTCAATGGCTGCAGATCGGATCTGTTCTGAATCTGTAGTTCTATCCATTAAGTTTACATAGAGATGAGGTTCTTTCTCATCTAAGAGACCTAAGAATTCAGGAACAACCGCCGCTTCTAGTAAGAGGCGAGAGTCTCTTTTTATATCCATTGTCACGGCAGGGGTCCGGATAAATTGCGTCTTTTTCCCTTCAAAAGAGATTTCAAAAAGCATAGATGGGGTATCGCCTAGCCTATGTGCGTCGTAATATCGAGGTGCTCCAGATATCGAAGGATATTTGGTCTTATTTTTAGTAATTTCTTTATGCAAAAATTCTAAAAAATCGCAAAGGCTATGTTTATTCAGATGGGATGCACTTATTTTTAATGTGGAAGGAAGAATCTCCGAGCTTAAAAATTCTGTCATTGCTCCAAGTAATTGAGGACCAGTATAGATCCATTTGCTAAAGTCTTGCAAAAACTTAACGCTAGCTGTTGTTAAGGAGTCTTTTTTATTTAATAATATTCTTAGTTTATCAAGTAGCTTTTCATGAAAGTTTAGTTTGCTTTTCCAGGTAGTAGGTTTGGCTTTCTGAATGAAGTTGATCAATTCGGTTACTTCTTTATCAAAATCAGGTTTGGATCCCCCTTCTTGAGGTTGCAATTTTACTTCATCATCAATATATTTCTTTAATTGATCAAAATAAGTAGAGAATACTTTCGATTTGAATTGATAATGACAGTCAGGGAGAGGAACTGCTCGGAATGGGGAATATATAAGATCAGCAATAAGGAAAAAGGGAAGAGTGATTGCAACAACGAGTAAAGCCACCCTATACAAGGATTTAATAGCAATATTGCCCATGGTTTTATAGGTTTTTTGCAGAAATAAATCCGTTGGTTTAATCTCAATGTACTTTTTATTCCCTTCATTAAAAAGAGTTTTAATTACATTGCTGGTTAGGTAGGGTGTGTGATTTATTATGCTATTCATCAGTGCTCCAAGTATAGTGGCAGTTCAAAGGACTTAATCATTCCAAGGGTCTTATCAAATAGTTGAGTTGCTTTACTTTTAAATAGAATGAAGCTGACTGCAGAAGGATCATATTCACGATGGTTTTCTGATTTGATTTTTCCAGAGGGAATTTCTAAATCTGCACAAGCTTTAATAGCCCGGTTGGAAAATTTTCTTAACAGGTGCTGAAAGCTACCTTTTTTATGGACTCGTTGTTTTTCCCTTCCTGGCACTTTTGTATTCGGATAAACTCTACCTTCAAATTCAACAAGGGATGTTGGACTTTGTAAATTTCCTTGGTGGGAATCTTCGAGCCAGTGAACTCCTAGGTTTCCTCCTGCAGAAGGTACTGATTGAAGTTTTCTGTGTTCAGTTGCAAGAAATCCTTCAGCTCTATCAGCTCTTACGGAAATAAGGAACTCAAATCGAAGAGCCTCTTCGAGCTTTTCGGGTGTTGCTTCTTCAGCAGAGGAAAAAATAACGGGTTTAGCAAGCTGTCTGATTTTATCAATCATTGACCCTTCAAATCCAACGTCAACAAAAAGACAGCGATCACCAGGTTGGATTCCCAGTTCATTCTTAAGATATTTTTGAAGAAGTTGTGTGTTTTCTTCTGAACTATTTGCATTTGCTATCAGTTTTCTTGAAAAATATCCCAGAACGATTTTGTCATCCCCTACTAAACTGGGAAATCTTTCCTTATAGGATGCTTTTTCCATTAGTTTTTTTGCCATATGAAAGGGGGCGATTCCGTCCCGAGCCATAAAGATGAGTTTTCTGCCTGATTTTTCTGCCTTTTCTAGTAAGTGCTCTGCCCATAGTCTAACTATAGGGCCATATACTATCTTGCTTCTTGCATAGGAAGCGGCAATTGTCGAAATCATTGCTTCTCTTTTTTTAGACGGGATGCTTTGAATTTCACCTGAAGTTTCAAGAGTTCTTATGTAATCTGAGATTTCCTTTTTGATATTTACTAGTTCTGATTCAGATACATTTAGTAGTTTCATTTCATTTGCATAGGAATTTTTATTTGCTTGGGTGTACTTGTAATAAGTATATGGTAAGGATAAAATATCAAAAATGCCTAGAGCGATGGTTGCTACAGCATATGCAACAGCGAGCACAGCTTTTTTTGTAATATTGGCGATAGGAATGATACATTTTGGAGTTGATGTATTATTTGTATCTATAAGAGGTCGGTTCCAATGAGGGGTAATGATGTCCCAAGCGTTAGAAGTGTTATGAAATACGTTTCTTCTGTCGAAAATTACGTCACTCATTAATGCCTCTGTTTTCAGCTTGTTAATTATCGTATTTATTATAACATAAAATGAATTTAAAAAGCTATTAAAGCTGTTTATTTAATAGATTAATAAATTATTATATTGTTAATATTAAAATTTAACTATGCGAAATGTTTTTATTGATAATGTGTTTAGCTTATTTATTTGGTTGTTTGTTGTTCAGATCGGTTTTGAAGGATCTCATATTTGTCCGGCCCATAAATAACTAAGTAGGTAAATGTTTAAATTGCAAATGCCAGAAAACCACTGAATCTTTAGCTCGGAGGTTTTGAGAACTATTTATTTGAATTAATGTTTATTTTAGGGGGGTATTTCTTAGAAAAAATTTGTGAAGAGCAGTCTACTCGCATCTAAAGAGTGAAAGACTTTAAACAAAGGCATATCTTGGGCATTTCAAAAACTACTTTTATATCGAATGATTTGGCGTATGAAAAATGACCAAGGCAGGAATTTCTACCTTGGTCCTTTTTAAAGAGACTAGTCTTTTTCGAGTGTTACCACTTCTTCTTCAAGATCGAGACTTGCAAGGCTAAAGGGAGCTCTTGTAAGCCTTGGTGCTCTCTGGGGAGCTTCCACTGGCTCAGGTCTTTGAGGGGCCATCATCTCAAATTTAAAGAGAGCATGCGAAATCTCTACTTTGATTTTGAGACTAAAGGCATCAAAGAGGGCAAACGCTTCGTGTTTGAACTCAGTGAGGGGGTCTTTTTGACCGACAACGCGCAAGTGCACTTCTGTGCGTAGGTGGTCGATGTTAAGAAGATGCTGTTGCCAGTGCTTATCAATGTTTCTAATAAGAAGGTTTCTGATGACTTCTTTGAGGATTTCAACCGGAGGGGCTTTAGTCGGCCCTTGCTGCATCATCTCTTGGATTTTGCCAATAGTTACTTCTTCACGAGCAATCTTGGTGTCGAATGCGTGGAGCACTTTATCGATTGCTGTTTGCTCAAGGTCCTGCAGTTTGCTATATTCTGAATCAAAGTGCTCTTTATCGAGGGTGACAGGGAAGTTTGTCATGAGCCACTCTCTATAGCTATCAATGCTTACCTCTTTGGAAGGGCCAGCAAGAAGCTTGCCGCTCATCTGCACGCAAACACTTTCCAAGATATCTCGAGCAAGAACTAGGGTATCTGGTGTCGATAGCACTTCATTCCGGAAGGAATAAATTTCTGCTCTTTGCTTGTTCATCACATCATCGTACTCAAGAGTGTGTTTACGCATCGTGTAGTTGCGTTGCTCGACACGCTTTTGGGCTGTCTCGATTGATTTGTTAAGTACTTTAGCGCTAATTGCCTCTCCTTCGGGAGGGCGGAAGCGCTGCAGGAATGCTGTGACTCTAGGTGAGGTAAAGAGCCTCATAAGCGAGTCTTCAAAAGATACATAGAATTTCGAGGAGCCTGGATCGCCAAGGCGAGCGCATCTTCCGCGAAGCTGACGGTCGATCCGTCTTGATTGGTGTCTTGTTGTGCCGATTACATGAAGTCCGCCGAGGGCTGCAACACCAGGTTTAAGCTTAATGTCAGTACCACGGCCTGCCATGTTTGTAGCAACAGTGATTGCGGCTTCTTTACCGGCATCGGCGATGATTTCTGCTTCTCTTGCGTGGTTTTTTGCGTTGAGGACTGTGTGCTCTAGCTTATGCTGCTTGAGGATACGGGAGAGCTTTTCAGATACTTCCACAGACTCTGTTCCAATGAGGATTGGCCTTCCTGCTTTATGGACTATTTCGATATCTTTAATGAGGGCATTGTACTTTTCCCTTTCGGTCATGTAGATTTCATCGTCAGTATCTTTTCTTTGGCAGTTGCGGTGAGTAGGTATAGCTACAACTTCAAGCTTATAGATCTCTTTGAATTCGTTCGCCTCGGTCATGGCAGTACCTGTCATGCCTGCGAGTTTTTCGTAGAGCCTAAAATAGTTTTGCAGGGTAATCGTTGCATAGGTTTGTGTTTCCCCTTGGATTGACACTCCTTCTTTAGCTTCGATCGCTTGATGCAGTCCGTCAGAAAAACGTCTTCCCGGTTGTGGTCTTCCCGTGTTCTCATCGATGATAACGATTTTATCTTCTTCGATGATATAATCGATATCCCGCTCCATGAGGAGATGGGCTCTTAGCATTTGTCTTAAGTTGTGCGCTCTTTCTTTTCTACGAGCATCTTCTTCTCGAAGAAGGACTTTTTGGTGGACCTTTTCCGGATCATCAAAGTCTGCATTCTCATCGATTCGTGCATACTCATGGCCGAGATCGAGCATGATGAAATCATTGCCTGTCGTTTTCTCTTTGGCAGATTCTAGCCATGCTTGGATCCCTTTATCTGTGAGCTCGTGATCACTCGCTCTTTCATCCACGATGATATAGAGCTGAGAGAGTATGGTGTGTCTTTCCTCTTTATTAGGCTCGGCGTAGAAATAGGTTTCCCAGCGATCGAGCTCTGCTCTTAAGTCGGGATCTTCTTTGACCCTTTTTAAGATCTTGTTTTGAGGTAGCCCCTTGCTGACAAGCCAAATATTTTTCATAGCAAGCTCTTTTTCTTCTTCCTGCTCTTTCGTCGCTTTGGCTGTAGGTTCTTCCAGGAATAGGTGAGCGAGTTTGTCTATTGATTTTTTAGATTCGGTGGCAAGGCGCGAGCATAGGTCTCTTTGGAGTTTAACCAGGTTCGCCACGTCATCTTTAAGCTCATCGTACATTTGCTTGGAATCGCCAGACGGGCCGGAGATGATCAGGGGAGTTCTTGCTTCATCGATTAAGATAGAGTCGATTTCATCGACGATGGCAAAGTAATGACCTCTTTGGCACTGGTCTTGTTTAGACTGAGCCATAGAATTATCTCTTAAGTAGTCAAACCCAAATTCTGAAGATGTTCCATATACGATATCAGAGGCATAAACCTCTTTTCTCGTATGATGTGGGGTGCTATTTGTTAGAGACCTTACGCTCAGACCATGCCATCTATAAATAGATCCAACCCATTCGCTGTCTCTCTCTACAAGGTAGTCATTAACAGTTACTAGGTGTGTCGGCTTGCCAGTCAGGGCATTTAGGTAAAGAGGCATAGAGGCAGTAAGGGTCTTTCCTTCTCCTGTTTGCATCTCGGAGATCGCTCCATAGTGCATGGCGATTGCTCCCATGATTTGCACATCATAGGGGATCATATCCCATTTTTGGGAATATCCAGATACGTGCATTTCCATGCCGACAAGGCGTCTACAGGTGTTTTTTACAACGGCATAAGCTTCAGGTAGAAGAGAGTCAATGGACTGGCCGTTTAGGTATCGCTGTTTAAATTCTTGCGTTTTGGCTTTTAGCTCTTGATCACTGAGAGTCTGATACTGCTCTTCGTATTTGTTGACGATCTTTACGATCTTTGAGTATTTGCGTAGGAGGCGAGATTGTGCTGTGCCAAATATTTTTTTTATAAAGCCGACCATGTCTTAGTTCCTTCAAGAAGATGTATAGAATTTACAGTGGTTTAGAGTAAAATTTCATTAAACGCCAGAAAAACAAGTTAGCCCATACCACAAACTACTATGATACACTAAATTCTCGAATAAATCAAAATAAACTAAGGGTGTTTATGGCTATTCTGCACTTGTGGGTGAGTAGAGCTTCCCTCGAAGAATAAAGATTCAAAAAAACATTATTCTTCTTGCTCTATGAAGAAATTTAGAAAGACACTCTGATCACAATTTCATCCAACAGATTCATTACCTGTTTTCCAAGACT
>JAPLSW010000046.1 GCA_026398435.1 Chlamydiota bacterium
GCAGCCAAAATACAAGAGCTCTTTAACACCTGTAAAAGAAAAAAAGTGCTATGCTAATACTTACTAAATTAAAACCAACAAGGGAGCAGCGCTTCCTCCCCAACCTGAAGGATGGGGTCTCCGCGCTGTCAATAGGATGAATTCAGTTCGACAAGTAAAACTTAAAGCAGTGGCTCTCACTGCCATGTTACTTAGCGTATGCTTTACTACCTTGGCCAGTGCCAAGAGTGTCACTTTCACGATTTTATCTTTTAATGATGTTTATGAAATTGTCCCTGATCATCAAGGGAGAGGGGGATTTGCTTCGATGCAAACTCTACTCACTCAAGAAAGAGCTACCTCTACTCATCATGTAACGACAGTTAACGGCGATTTCCTCTCCCCTAGTATATTATCTATCTTTGATAAGGGAGCTCATAGGATCGAGCTGTTCAATATGCTCGGTATCGATATGGTGGTTGCGGGGAACCATGAATTTGACTTTGGCCCTGATGAAGTAAAAAAAAGAATTTCCGAATCAAAATTTCCTTGGCTTACTGCTAATGCCTTTGGTGTTGATGGCAGGTATTTTACCGGTGAGCAGCAGACAATGATTGTCGATGTCGAGGGAATAAAGGTGGGTTTTTTTGGCCTTATCACGGTAGAGACACCTGAGCTTTCCTCCACAGAAAAAAAAGTATGTTTTTCTCCCCTGGCATTTACTGCTAGAAGGATGATCAAAGATCTTAAAGAGCAGGGAGCTGATGTCATAGTAGCACTTACTCACCTGCTTTTTGCAGAAGATCAGCAGCTAGCAAAAGAGGTCCCTGAGATCGATGTAATACTCGGTGGTCATGACCACGATCCGATCACTTGGTATGATGAAAAGACCTTTATCCATAAATCAGGACAAAATGCGTATTATTTAGCGCGTATCGACCTGACTATAGAAAAAGACGAGGGAGCTCAAAAGGTTAGGGTGTTTCCCTCATGGAAATTGCTAATAAATAAGGGACTTGATGAAGACCCCACAGTCGCTAAGGTTGTAACACAGTATCAGTCCATGCTCAATAGACTTACCTCAGAGACCCTGGCTGTAACAAATGTGGAAATCAATACTTCCTATACTGTTGTCCGAACAGAAGAGTCTGTTATGGGTAATCTTGTAGCAGATGCTATCCGCTTAGGGTGTGATGCGGACGTTGCTATTATCTCCGGTGGTATTATACGAGGCAACAAGACCTATAAGCCCGGAACAACAATCAGTATGAGAGATCTTTACTCGGAGATGCCTTTTGGCAATCTCAATGTAATGGTTGAAATTCCAGGTAGCGCTATATGGGAGGCTTTAGAAAATGGTGTTTCTCAATATAGTGGTAAGGCAGGAAGATTTCCTCAGGTATCGGGCTTTAGTTTCGTTTTTGATGAAGCCCTGGCTATCGGCTCAAGGATACTTAGTGTCACAGTGAATGGAGCTCCTTTAGACAAGAAAAAATTGTATAAAGTGGCAACAGTTGACTATATGTTCAATGGAGGAGATGGATACCATATGTTTAAGAATGGGCATCTTTTATTAAGTCCCTTAAGGCAGATGAGTACAGTCGGGACACTGGCAGAACTGCTTCGCTCTACACGTAACATAGATACATGTATTGAAGGACGTATTGTCTCTATTTCAAGTTCGGCAACACTTGATGAGGCGGTAGGGTTACCGCCTGCAGCGCTTTAATTTTTACTTTGCGGGTGTTGGAGCTGAGCCTGGAGAGATCTGCTTGGCTCTTACACTTTGTCCTGTTGTTGTGTTTGTCAGGACGTAAGGGTACATAGGATCTGTTCCAGCTTTTACTGTCAAAGGAACCGCGGCGATCCAAGCGCTCGATGTTGTCACATCTTGTGGGTGGACTTGCCATCTTGTATAGTCGCTTAAGATCAGCTGCTGTCCATTTTGTGCGTTCACAGATAAAGAAAGGGCATTATCTTGGGCTACTGGTGGGGCCTGCTGCAAAGTGCTCATGGGCATATAATTGAGATCGATCCAGGAAGCTAGCGCCTGCTTTTGTTTAAGGGTTAAATTCACAACCCCTGTCTGTTGTTTTTCAGGCAGTGTCATCTGCTGGTCTAAATTGGTCGCTGCAAGCATGGGGCTTGTAGCGCAAATAAGAGCTATGCCGTAGAAGATTTTTTTGTACATAACGATCCTTGAGGGTAAAGAGGTTTCTTTTCCTTGTTGTAATATAGATAGGTAGTTTTTTAAAAGAGGGAATAGCGATTTCTTGCTTCCAAGGATCCCTTACCAGATTTTTTCTTAAGTTGCCTATTCAAAGAGGACTTGGAGCTATCCTTTGCAAAGAGGCCTTTAAACTTTTTAAGGCTTTAGGATGATGGCCGGCTTCTGTTACGATCTTCTCAGCTGAGGTGTAAAAGGCCCAGGCCTTCATGTAGTCATACCTCTGCATGCAAATGATGCAGAGGTAATATTCTATAGTGGGATTGGTAGGATCGATCTTGTGGTAGCGCATGAGGACCTCATAGGCCTCTTGCCCTCTTCCTAGTTGCAGATAGGTAGTTGCTAGTTGCAAAAGCCCCGCCCGGAATTTAGGATATTTTTTTAGGTGAGCTTTCAGCTCATTTTGTTTTGCAATAATTGATTCACGGTTTTCATCCACTGGCATAAACACCATTTTGATCCCTTTAGCATCGACTTTTCCGGTGAGATAATCTTCTGGCATTGTTTCGGGCGCTATAGCCCCATCAAAGGTAAGACCTTGCACTTGCTTTAACAGGGATTCCCCCTCTTTCTTTTTGCCGGCAAAAAGATAGTTGATTCCTAGTAGCATTTTTACTAAGGGATCATCAGGAATATACTCCCTTGCCGTTTCATACAATTTTATAGCTGACGTAAAATCTTCTTTTCCAAGCATGACAGAGGCTTGGTTGAAAAAAGCCATCCCGACAACTTCTTTCATATTTCTTTTTTGCAGCGATTTAGTATTGATCCCAAGATAGGTGTCTGAAGGGAGGTTAATTCCTCTGGCTGTCGTTTCTATATTGATTACGTGAGGTCCATTCTGGTAGCTCACATAGATGTGGCCAGGCGGGGTGATGATATCCAGTTCGAGCCCGATACGCTGCGCTAGGCATAAGTAGAGGGTAGAAACGCCAAGGCATACCCCTTGCCGGCTGTCGAGTACGGAGGGGAGAAAGGTATAGAGATCTATATCTTTAGCATAAAGGGAATGGGGAGGAAAACGGAACCGCATATCTCTAAAGATAAATTGATTAATCTCCCCAATAATATCTTCTGCTGTTGCTGGCTGTTTCATATGAGCTAGTATTTGGAGGGCCATGAGATCTAAGGTAGCTTCATAATGGCGGATCTTTTGTTTAGCATCTGCATCATTTTGGAATTGGTAGATAAGAAGGGATCTTCCTAGATCGATTTCTGAGGAAGGAAGAGCTAGAACATCTTCTTTTGTCCAAGCTGAAAAACCTTTGAGCTTTCTATTTTCAAGTCTCTCTGCGACTTTTTCTAAAATACAGAGTTGCTCATCGCCTATTTCAGGGGAAGTGTCCTCTGCCTTTTTTGTCACAAGGCCTATGATGGAATATACATCGAGACTTGGAAGAAGCAGCGCTTCAGACTCAAGGGTTTCTTTTCCCGTAAGGAGGGTCCAAGCGATTTCCAGGGCCTTTTTACCCTCTATGGTTTCGGGATATAGTTCATAGAACGCTAGATGCTGCAATAGAGATTTAGGGTCAAGTGTTCTATAAAGAGAAGTGGCATTGGTCGGCAGTGTATAGGGGGCTTGCTTTTTTTTACCTGCATGTAAAGAAGGGACAGCTGCTAGTAGCAGTAAAAATAGGAACCATGCGCGCATCTCAATACTCCCTCTCAAAACCCTAAGGATAGTATATTGGAAAAATCCTGTATATCTCTAGAAATGTATATAGTAAAAATTTTAGAAAATAAGTGGTTTAACTAGAGGTTGCAAAAGAGACCAAGCCCATCATTGAGGTGGGCTTAGTCTCTTTCTTATGCCAGGAAACAATCTTTGCAGCTGCGAATTCAACTATCGCTGGGTGCTGCTCATGAAAAGAGGTGCATACCCTTTGAGCTACTTCCCAGATAGCCACACCTGTAACACCTGCTGCAATCCAGGTAATGGGTCCGAGTAGAAAAGAGCTGATTGTTGCAATAGGAAACCAGATAGGGGATAGAGCAATGGCTGCTATAACAGCGAGCGCTATCGGAGCGACTTTAGTTATAGTTCCTAACATGTCCTCCAGGGCCCTTGCATCTGTATCACGAACTGTTTGTGTGAAGGCTCCCATCTCGTCTACTTGGATTTGAGATAGGGGCAGAGGCAGTTTGTAGTTGATAAAAGGGAGTTGAAATGTTAGTCGTTCTTGGGGAATTGCGCTCATGGGATCTCCTAATCTTTAAAGATTCTTAATGAATGACATGGTAAGAATGTAAGGGTTTTTTTTGCAAAGGATTTTTACTGGCTTTTCCATTTGGCTGGGAAGGGATTTTTAGTATATATTTTTTCTTTTCCCTGGCAAAGTATTAAGTTTTTGAGATCTATTTAGGAACTTAAGGTTCGTTATGAAAAAAGAAACAGTAGATAATTCATCTGAACAGAATCCATCTAAGATTGCGATTTTTAAGGGAAAGTAAATTCGAAAAGCTATTTACCAGGATGAATGGTATTTTTCGATTATCGATATCCTGGAAAAGAAATTTCACAAAAATGGCGAAGGGGAAGTGCTGGGATATGGGTTTCACTTATATCCTCTAAAAAGCGAAATGCCCCAAGGTCGCCCTTGAGGCAATACGCCGGCCAGGTAGTCCCAACCCATTTTATACCTTGTTTCTAAGAAATCCAGGTGTTTATTGCACCTGTTTTTTTTCTATGTATCTACTTACCGGGAATATCTTATTAGGAAAGAATCTTATGCATGTATTTTTTTAGAGGGAGACTTTCAGCAATCTCTTCAAAAGAGGTTCGGAATTTATAGGTCCAGTTAGTAGGTAGTATTTTTCCGGGGATATTAATCCGATCTTGCTCAGAGTCCGGCCAGGCAAGCTCAGGGCAGAGGGCCAAATACTCTTGGAGGAGGTTGATGTGAAAGAGACTTGATGTGTGGTGGGCGTCATGAAGGAGCTCTGCCCTTTGGTCTATGGAAAGATGGGGATCATATTTCCAATGTTTAGACAGGGCAAGTGGCATGGCCTCTTCAGGAAAGACCTTCCACCACTCTCCAAGGGTTTCAGAGTCGTGCGTAGAAAGACAAGTCATGCTAATTGGTGGGTACTTTTTTAGGGGGATAAAATGCTTGTCTGTATGCCAATTCCTTTCCCAGCGCATGACTTTTGTACTACAGATTCCTAAGTGTTGGAGTATAGGGCGAACAACATCCGGCACAACCCCTAGATCTTCGGCGATGGGTAACATATCGGAGAAGGAAATCAATTTGGAAAGGATTTCTTCTCCCTGTGGGCCCCATAGAGATTCATCTGCAGGAAGATATTTTCCTTCTTTTGCCGGGCAATTTACCTGTATTGCCCAAATTCTGAAAAAGCCAATCACATGGTCTATTCTATAAATATCGTAGAAGTTATTTGCATAGCTAAGTCTATTTTTCCACCACTTGTAATTATTTTTCTCCATCACGCGCCAGTTAAATAGAGGAAAGCCCCAATATTGCCCTTCTTTATTATACATATCGGGTGGAGCTCCAGCGCAGTAGTCTAAGGTAAACAGCTCAGGGTTATGCCAGACATCTGCGCTATCGGGACTTATAAGGATCGGGATGTCTCCTTTCAGAAATACCCCATGTTCATTGGCTATTTTTTTAACAGTTGATAGCTGCAAAAAACAGAGGTACTGCAGGAGGATATAAAAAGTAATCTCTGTCCTGTTTTTTTCTACAAGAGCCGTATATTCTTCCTCTGTCGGTGTTTTTAGCTCTCTTGGCCAGGTGACATGGTTATTTTGGCTTAAGGTCCCTTTGATAGTTTTAAATAAAGCATAAGCCTCAAGCCAGGTATTACCTGCAATGTACCGCTCATATTGGGAAGTAGAGAGTAGTTTTTCTGCGTACTTGTCTAGATAGCTGCGGAGGAAATTGGCTTTATGGCTTTGTACTTCAGAATATAGGACACGGGGGCTTGCGTTTAAGTGGCAAAGATCTTGTATTTTTGTGGAAAGTTCCGGGTCGGTATCTATAAAGGGAAGATGCAAAAGGGAAAGGTATACCGGGTTCAGGGCGCAGGAGGAGATGCTATTATAGGGACTGGGGTCACCTGCTGAATCATTTAAGGGGAGGAGCTGGATTACATCCATGTTCATCTCTTTGCACCACTTTATAAGGGGGACAAGATCGAAAAATTCTCCGATGCCGCTGCTTTGTTTGGTATGGAGGGAAGACAGGGGTAGGGCAATTCCATTGTGCTGATATATGCCGATCTTTTTCCACTGGCTGGATGTGCTAGAGGAGAGAAGATCTTCCTTTACCTTGTGGAGAGTCACTATCTTTTCATCCCCAAAGGTGGAGCGGACGTTCCGGATGATCCGGAGGATGGAAGGGCTACTTTAGTGAGATTGCCAGAGTCTATGGCCATGCGCCAATCATCTGCCCCTTCGAGTAATTCCTGGAGTTTATTATTTAACTTTTCAGGGGTGAGTTTTTCAAAGGAGAGATAGGTAAATATAACGAGCTTGTTATTTCTTTCAGAATAAGCAAATGTACCAAGGCGAGGATAGGTGCTGTTGATACGAAGTGCTTCTTTAAGGACATTTTCTCGGTATCGGCCTGGAGGCAGCTCAGAGGCAAAGCATCCGAGTAAAAGAAGATCTTTTACTTCGTCAAATTCCATATTTACCTGGATCTTGCCATTGATATTAAGCTTGCATACGGTTCCCCGTTCAGCATGTAGTCCTATTTCTAGGAGATCACCGAGTTGTATAATAAGGTCTTCAAATTTATTCATCTTCCTCTTCTCCTTCATCAAGCTGCTCTTCAAGATCTTCTAAGGCTTCTATAAATGCCATAAGGATATCTTGCCTATGCTGATCGTTTCTAAAGAGCCTGGGAGCTACCTGACGCACTCCATCTCGCATCTGTGTAAATATGATAACCTCTGCAATGATTTCATCGGAGATTCCCATTTGAGCTCCTAGCTGAACAACTTTATCGGCAGAGGGGTATCTTTCTAGTAGGAATTTTACAAAGAGTTTGGCGAGCATCTCAAAGGTAACCCTTGTCGTTGTTGCAAGCCCCTGCCTTTCAAAGGCGGATGAGATCAGTTTCATCCTGGATTGAAAGAAGCGGTAGACACCAAGTATTGCTTGTAGCGATTTTGTCTCGCTCATAAGCCTGTGTAATTCCCCTCTCGAAATGGACGGGCCCTTCGATTTCAAGTCAGAGCCGAGGGAGTGGAGTACAAAGGCGATCACCGTCTTCATTTTTTCAAAGGGGTACTTAGTAGAGAGTTCCTCGAAAAGGGTCGCTGGATCTCTTGGATTTCCTGTTAGATCACGGTAGAGGTCTCGAAGTCCAGTGGGAGATCCGAGCCCTGTTTCAGAAAATTGACGAGCTTGGACATTGATGTTTCTTCCAGCCCTGATCTCCCTGCCGGAAATTTCATTAAACTTCTCTTTGCAGTCTCGAACCTTTTCAGCAAGCTCTCCAGATGTTGTAGCTTCAAGGAAGTCTAAAGCTTCATCAGCAAGAGAAACATCTGGATAGGATTCAAGTACTTTCTTCAGGATCTCTTCAGCAGAATCTTTTACACTTATCCGACCGCGAAGAAGCATCAGGTTTTTGGAGTGGAGCTCCGGATTTTTTTCTTCAAATTGCTGGGCGGTTTTATCGACGCTTTCTATTTGGATCTCTTCAGAGTCTGCTTTTTCCGTTTTTTCCGCTTTTTCTGCTTCTTCTTCTTTAGGTTTCCTTTTGACTCGAGCCTCGAGCGTATCAAATCGGCGCATAGCATTTGCTGCCGGATTCAGACTTTCTGACCACTCTTGAAAATTTTCTGCTTTACTTTCTTGGATGATCGCAAAACGAGCTGCAGCATTTGCCTGTTGCGCTTGGTGCACGCTACTGGGATTTGCGTGCGACTTCTGTATCCCTTCTGCTCTAAAATGATCAACCATAAAGAATTACTTCCTACGAAATTTGGATCCTGCCAAGGGGCTGTATGCGAATCTCAGGGACAATTTCCTGATAAGATACCACCGATAGGTCGGGGAATTCCCCTTCTATCAGCTTCCTTACAAAGCGGCGCACATCGATTGCTGTAAGTAGTACTGGTGGCTGGCCACCTGTTGGAGTGGGAGCAATCGTCGATCTTAATGCGTGTAATATCAGCTGGACCGAATCGGGGTCAAGAGCTAGATAGGAGCCGGCAGACGTTTGTTTGATGGCACCACGCACGATATCTTCGATCTCTGGATCTAGAAGATATACAGATAGTATAGACTGCCCTTGCGAGTATTTATAGCTAATGTAACGTTTTAGAGAAGAACGAACATATTCAGTAAGAAGAACCGTATCTTTTTCCGTCTGAGCCCATTCGCTTAAGGCTTCAAGGATCGTTCTAAGGTCTTTGATCGATACTTGTTCTTGCACTAGACGCTTGAAAATTTCTGTGAGTTTTTGCAATGGAACAAGTCGTGTTACTTCTTTCACAAGATCGGGATAGGATTTCTCTAAGAACTCTAGGATCCCTCTGACCTCTTGGATGCCGATGAATTCACTTGCATATAGTCTATAGAAGTAGGAAAGGTGAAGGATCATCACATCGAGGGGCTTCCAGAATTTAATTCCCGCTTTTTGCAGGATATCCTGGAATTTAATATCGATCCAAATGGAAGGGAGGCCGAGGGAGTTTTTAGTCGTCGTAAAGGGGAGGTTAAATCTTCTTAAGTTGTCAGTATTTTCATTCGTAAGAAGGCTGTTTTCCAGCATTTTTCCTCGAACAATCGGAACCTCGTTTAGGAAGATGGAGTATTCATCGGCTTCAAGAATGGGGGAATCCGTGCGTACGTGAACGCCGGGAAACCTAACTCCTAAATCTTGGTATAGGGCATGACGCATTTTAGGAATCATCTCATCGACAAATGTAACCCCTTGCTTATCTTTTTTAATCAGATTAGATAGGCTTTTACCTACTTCCAAAATCACCGGAAGGGTGAGGGCGTAGTCATCTTGTGGACCCCGAACAACGGCGTGTCCATCGACGTCAGTGGCTGTCGCTGAGCTCCCGAGTCCGGCGGTTGCTTTTGCCTCTGCTTTTCTTGCATTATACCAAAAAGCGAAACCAATGCCGCCGACGAGTAGGGACATGACAAAGAAGATGGTAGAGGGAAACCCCTGCACAAAGCCCATGGAAAATATCACAGCAGATGCAAGCATAATTGCTTTAGGCTGGCCAAGAAGCTGCCCAGAGATCTCTTTACCGAGGTTACTATCTTTTTTATCGGACGCTACGCGGGTGGTTACAATACCGGCTGTAAGGGAGATGAGTAAGGAAGGGATCTGTGCTACAAGGCCACCACCGATAGAAAGTAAGGTATAGACCTGAGCTGCTTGCATTGCAGTCATCCCGTGCATTGTCACACCGATTATAAGGCCCCCTACAATGTTAATGAGGGCGATAACGATACCTGCGATAACGTCTCCCTTAACGAACTTCATCGCTCCGTCCATCGCGCCGTAGAGTTGGCTCTCCTTAGTAAGGGCCAGTCGAAGCTCTCTTGCTTGGTTAGCGTCGATCACACCCGAGCGCATGTCAGCATCGATACTCATCTGTTTACCGGGCATCGCATCCAAGGTAAATCGAGCAGCAACTTCTGCTACACGCTCGGCACCCTTTGTTACCACGATAAACTGAACGATTGTGATGATTAAGAATACGATGGCACCGACCACAAAGTTACCACCGACCACGAAGTTACCAAACGCTAGGATGATGTGACCTGCATCGGCATGCAAAAGGATCTGTCTTGTAGCAGAAATTTCAATACCCAGCCTAAAGAGGGTCGTGATCAGCAATAAAGAGGGAAAGGCTGAGAGTTGCACAGCTCTTGGGATATATAGAGCTACCATGAGTAAAGAGATCGAAATTGTTAAGTTCAGTGCGATTAAATTGTCAATGAGCAGCGGGGGAACGGGGATAATGATCATCATGATCAAAAGAATAATGAAGAAAGCTAGAATTATATCGCTCGAGCGATTAATTAACTGTAGCGCTTTATCTCCGCCGAGGGTCTTGGCGACTTTATCTACTAAATTCTTCATTTAAACAGCTCCGAGCCTATCGTTTCATTAGTTTCTAATCCCTCAAGCCATTTAAGGATCTCTGATACGGCTTGGTAGGTTTCTTCGGGTATAAAATTATTAATTTCCCCTTTCTCAAACAGGGCTTGCGCCAGATCCACATTCCTCATAATCGGAATATGATGATTTGTCGCTTCCTTGATAATAAGGTCTGCCACCGTTCCTTTTCCCATGGTAAGAATCCTTGGCGCTGGCTCCGTTTCCGAATGATATTGGATGGCCACGGCTATATGGACCGGATTTGTTATCACGGCTTTAGCTCTTTTTACAGCACCGGGCCCTTCTTGGTAAGCAATTTCTTGCGCAGCCTGTTTTCGTTTGCCCTTTATATGGGGATCTCCCTCTGTATCTTTATATTCCTGTTTGACCTGATGTTTTTCCATCTTCATTTCTTTAGCGAAGTTTTTTTTCTGATAAACAAGGTCAATTACAGCAATAGTCAAAAAGAAAATACCCACCCGTACAACGACCTTTATAAGGAAGTCGTTAAATACATGGGCAATACCTAGGATCGGCATTCCTACAGTTGCTATGATCTCAGGAAGGCTAGTTATTACAACAGAGTATATTAATATAATCGCGCCTGAGATCTTTAATATAGACTTCATCAATTCAAATAGAGTTTTGAATTTAAACATGTTTTTGATGTTGTCTATGGGATTAAGCTTTTTAAGGTCAGGTTTCATCGATTCAAAAGTAAATAAAGGCCCCACTATCAAAAATCCAGTCATCACGCCTACTACACAAGTGAAGGCCGCAATGGGTATGCTGGTTCTATAGATAACATTGATTGCCTCGTATAATACCGCCGGGGCCTTGGTTTGCATATCCAGGTTGCCGCTTATACTTTTAAAGGTCGTAATGATGTAGGAGGCTAATTGGTCAAAAAGATAGCCCGATAGGAGCAGAGTTGTGGAAATAGACACCACAAAGGTGAATGCAGAAGGGAAGTCTTGAGATTTAGCGACCTGCCCTTTTTTACGCGCGTCGCGTAGCTTTTTAGGGGTCGCCTTTTCGGTCTTTTCAGCCATTGCCTGGTATCTTTAGAATAGGGGTGTAATCTTCAGAATTTACTCCTATAACAGGGCATCGTCAAGGAAAAAGAAATTATTACCTGAGGTTTTGCATGGGATAGAAAATACTGACGTCGTTCGGAGAGGACGTCAGTATTTTTAGATCTTAGAAAAATTACCGAATTTTGGTTGAACGAGCCTTACTAGATCACGACCGTTCATGATGATAGATTCAGTCTTGAGCCCACAGTTAAATGCGACCCTTTCAAGATCTTGAACCTTTTCATCGAAATAGGTTTCCACGTTAAGTAGATTGCCAAAGGGGGGCACTCCACCGATGATAAGACCAAAGCGCTCAGAGATGACAGCCGGTTCTTCAAACTCACATTTTTCTCCGGTAAGTTCTTGAACCACTTTCATGTCCAGTTTCATATGGGATGGCAAGTTGAACTGGTAATTTTTTTTGCTAGTTTTTCCTTTTACAAGAAGGGATTTAATCCCTTCTTCAAGAAGAGTTCCACGAACTCTTGCAGAATCTTCAGAGGTTGGTGTCTCTTCATGGGTGAGATGCTCATAAGGGATATCATTTTGCCGCAGTAGCCGGATGATCTCATTGCGGATAGTTTCTCCGCCGTAGAAAATTTTTGCTTTGATCCGATTGCCTGCAATCCGTTTGGTATCTGACGGGAACAGGGAAACTTCCCGGATGTTTTTTAGCTGGAGGATAGTCATGGTTAAACGCTCAAGTCCCATACCAAAGCCGCCGTGAGGGGGCATTCCATACTTGAAAATACTAAGATAGTCACCAAAATTAGAAGGATCCATCCCTTTGGATAGGATCCCTTCTACCATCGAATCAAAGGTGTGACGCCGCTGTCCTCCGGAGGTGATCTCCGTACCGGAGCAAATGAGATCGAATGTGTTTGTCAGATGGGGATTATCTTCTTTAGGAAAAGAGTAAAAAGGTCTTTTACTTGTCATCCAGTCAGTGACAAATACTAGATCGGTACCGAAATTTTCTCGTGCATAAGCACAAAGTTCTCTTTCGGCAGCCGGGCTTAAGTCAGGCTCTGCTCTTTCATCGATGCCGGTGCGTTTGAAGTAGAGCTCTTGAGCCTCAGCAAATGTAAGTCTTGGGAAGGGGACATTTTCCGGTGCTTTGATTATCTTATGGTTTAACGTGGCAATCTCAGGGGAGCAGCTCTCATGGAGATGTTTTAAGATAAATTTAACACATCCTTCTTGGATATCCATGAGGGTGTGCCAGCTTTCAAAAAATCCCATTTCAAATTCTAGTTGCTTACCCTCAGCTAAGTGGCGCGTTGTATGAGAGGACTCGGCCCTAAAAAAGGGCATAAGAGCAAAGACCCGTTCATTGACTCCTACCATCATCTGTTTATACAGCTGGCTGCTTTGAGCAAGTGTTGCTGGGTATCCAAAATAGTCGACATTGAAAAACTCAGCTCCCCCTTCAGAGGAGGCTCCGATGATATTGGGAGCAAAATATTCTACTGCTTGGACTCTATCGTGCATATACAGACGGTAAGCATGAGCAATCTCTGCTTGGATCTTAAAAACGGCTTGTAGCTGAGAGTTGCGAAGAGCCAGCGGTCTATTATCTAAAATAAACTCTAAATCGGAAGGGATTTCCGGCTTGTTATATTCGATAGGAGGCGCTTCTTTAATCGGAACTTCGACAGTGATCATAGGATCTATTATTTCCATGCCAGATCCGGCCTGCGTTGATTTTACCGCAGTGCCTTCTACACGGAGGATCGATCCCGGTTGCAAATGGGCAATTTTTTGAAACTGCTCTTTGTCTTGAATCACGATCTGTGAAAGTCCCTTAAAATCCCGCAGTATCAGAAAGTTTACTTTGCCAAGTGAGCGGAGAGTGTGTAGCCATCCTCTTAAGAGAATACGTTTATCGATATGCTGAGAAAGTTCAGAAGAAAGAATTCGATCCATTTTTTGACCCCTTATAGGAACAACTTAAGGTTTTTCTAAATAATACAGAGATACTGACATCCCACCATTTTTAAAGGCAATCTCTTCTTTTGCTTCTCTTCCCAGCGAATCTGCAAGTGCTGGCTCAGAGGTCAGTACAAAGATATGGGTATCTTCAGTACATTCCCTTTCGATAAATGCTGTAAGTCCAAGAGAAACTGATTTATTGAGCTCTAGTCTTTTGCCATAGGGAGGGTTGCATAGGACAAGTTTCGGTTTTGTCGGAGGATGGTAGGTAGCTACGTCTTGATTTTCGAGTTCGATGAGCCCTCTAAAGCTTGTCCCTTTAAGGTGTCTATAGCATGTTTTAAAGGTTTCAATGTCTTTATCAGAGCCGCAGATCATCCCTTTTTCTAAGGGTATAATTTTGCTGTCTGCAGTTTCTTTAAATTTCAGCCACTCTTCTTCTCTATAAAAAGGCATTTGCATAAAGCCCCAGCTTTTACGGAAAAAACCGGCAGGGGTATTTGTTGCAATCATCGCAGCTTCAACAAGGAATGTACCGGATCCGCAGAATGGATCGCAAAACGTTACCCCATTTTTAAATCCTGCGCCGATTAAAAGAGCTGCAGCTAGGGATTCATGGATGGTCGCTTCGGTATTTTCTAGTCTCCATCCTCTTTTATGAAGGGGCGCTCCTGATGTATCTATGTAGAGTGTCGCTTGACCCTTTTGTATGAAGAGGTTGAGCTGCACATCGGGATTTTGGATATCAATAGAAGGTCTTTCTCCTGTCTTATCACGGAAGTAATCACAGATAGCATCTTTAACAACAAGGGCTGCAAAAAGACTATTTGTCAGGTTGTGATGGCTAACGTTTGCATCTATAGCAAAGGTCTTATCTATGCTTAAATATTTTGCCCAGCCTATACGTTTTGCCATGGTGTAAAGAGCTTCTTTATCAGGACAGCCAAAGCGGGTAAGGGGCCATAGTACTCTTGTAGCAATACGGGAGCAGTAGTTGATAAGATAGACATTAATCATGTCAGCTGGTGCAAAGACTCCGCAGAATCCAAGTCGTAGTTTGGGTATTCCAAGATTTTTCAGCTCCGTATAAAGGAGCTCTTCAAAATGATGGGGGCACGATATAAATAGTTCTTCCATAAATTAGTTGTGATAAAAAAGAATCACGTCTCCATCTTTAACAATATATTCTTTTCCTTCAGAGCGGGCTTTCCCTTGCTCTTTGGCGCCAGCGCGCCCTTTATAAGCTAGCATATCTTCGTAGGCAACAACCTCTGCTCTGATAAATCCCTTTTCGATATCGGAGTGAATTTTACCGGCAGATTGTTGGGCGTTCATCCCTTTCTTAATAGTCCAGGCACGAGTTTCGATTTCCCCGGCAGTAATATACGTGATTAAATCCAGGATCCGAAAGCTTTCTTTGATGAGTCTATTTAGACCCGTTTCTTCAAGGCCTAGAGTTTGTAAAAACTCTTTGGCTTCAGATTCGGAGAGTTGAGCGACTTCCTCTTCGAGTTTAGCGCAGATAGGTACAACACTATTGCCCTCTTTTTCCGCATATTCCCGTACTTTTTTTACAAATTCATTTTCCATAGAGGGAAGAGATGCTTCATCGACATTGGTTGCATAAAGGACTTTCTTATTGGTAAGGAAGGGGTAAATGGAAAGGAGCTCTTTTTCTTCATCAGTTACAGCAAGTGTTCTAAGTGGTAGTCCCTGATCGAGGTGGGCCTCTGCTTTTTTTAGGATATCGACGGTTGCTTGGAGCTCTTTCTTGCCTTTAGCTTGCTTTTCCGCACGGCTGGCGATATTTTCTGCCATTTGCAGATCGGAGAGAATGAGTTCGGTATTGATAATTTCGATATCAGAGATAGGATCGACAACCCCTGCTACGTGTATAACATCAGGATCTTCAAAGCAACGAACGACATGTACGATCGCATCGGTATCTCGAATATTCGTTAGGAACTTGTTGCCGAGGCCCTGCCCCTCAGATGCTCCCTTAACAAGTCCTGCAATATCTACAAAGGTCACAGTTGCTGGAATGATTTTTTTACTATGGGACATATCGGAGAGTACTTGAAGACGGGGATCAGGGACGTCTACGATGCCGATATTTGGGTCTATCGTACAGAAAGGGTAGTTAGCTGCCGCGGCCATTTTTCTGGTTAGAGCATTAAAAAGGGTGGATTTTCCAACATTGGGTAATCCTACAATTCCACACGATAGTCCTGCCATGCAATTCCTCAAAAAATAAGTAGATGAAAATAGGTTGTTTCGAAGGAGTTTATCGGATGTGGAGTATAAATTGAATAGAATTTATCACAGTAGCTCGTGGGATGTAGCTAAAGAGGCTCTTTCTTAAGAGGATTTAAGGCTTAATGGTTCGTTTCCTGGAGAATTGGATGTGTTTTGTGGCTGTTTTATGAGTTTGCGCTGGATAAGGGCACTTATCCAGCGCAAAGTGCCTATTTTTTGTGGTTGGCGCTGGTTAGATGCATTTATCCAGCGCCAATTGACTTTTTTTGCTATTTTTCGCCACTTATAGATAATCGGAAAACCCTGATTGGGCGGCAGCTATCTTTTGGTTTTTACCGTTCTTTCTTATTTACATATATAACTTTACCTGTTGTTCAGTAATCCCCCCCCCTCACATCCTTGGTCTCCGAGTAAGGAGAAAAATCATAGGTAAAAAAAACTATTACCGGCAAAGATAATTGTCGCTATCCTGCAATCCTAATTGCCGCCGAACTTGCAGAGTTCTTTCCATGCAGATTCTCTATCTTGCCCCTCAAATAAATGCTCATTCAGTGTAAATATAGCTACTAAATCTCTTTTCGGAACCGACTCTAGTAGCATCTTGTAATTCTCCTCGAGTATTTTTGGAGCCTTGCCAGCTACCTCATGTAATATAAATTTTATGTCATCATCAGTTAATAAACAGGTCTGATCTTCTGCTGACTTAGCTCTGATTATCTGTCCAAAATTTTCGAAAAGTACTTGGGATGTAGTTTCGGGTAGCTTTTTCATTAATAACATAAAATTCTTAAGGAATTCTTCTGGGGAATTTTTAGCTATATTATTGATGAGTCTGTAAATATCCTTATTGGAAGTGTCTAAGGTTAGATTTTCGATATTTTCGAAAAATACAGAGGAGGTTTTCACAGGGAGCCTCGAGTATAAATTATGAGAACTACTTACAAAGGCTTTATAAGTTTCTTCTGGTAGTTCCTTTTCTAGTTCACTAAAACTCCCCAAAAATAACTCAGCCACCTCTTTTAGTTCTACTGCCAGAAATTTATTGAGGTTGTTTAGAAAAAGCTTATTTGTTTCACGCTTGTCTGTCAAAAGTAGAGGCTCTCTGTTTTCTAAAAATGTCCTTGTTACTCTTTGAGGCGATTCTGCATATAAGTTCCTGAAATTTTCTAAAAGTACTTTATGTGTTTCTTTAGGTAGATTCTCGTGTAGTTCACTGAAATTTTCCAAAAACACCTCTGTAGTCTCTTTCCGTTGTATCTCAAGAAACTTGCCCAGTTTATTTAGAAATAGTGCATTTGTTCCTTCTTTGGCTTCAGATAATAGTAGCGCTCTGTTTTTTAAAAATACAGCGACTGTCTCTTTAGGTAATTTGGAATAGATCTTATTAAAGCTATCCAAAAATAGTAGGGAGACGACTCTAGATGGAAATGCAGTATAGATTTTATCTAAATTTTCTAAAAATGCTTTATGTGTTTCATCGGGTAGAGTTTTCTCTAGTTCACTAAAATTTTTCACAAATAGCTCTGCAGTCTCTTTTGGGTCTGTCGCCAGAAACTTACCTAGTTTGTTTAGGAAAAGCTCGTTTGTCGCATTCTTAGATTGGGCGAGTAATTTTTCTCTATTTTGTAAAAATGCAGAGACTGTTTCTTTCGGAAATATATCGTATAAAGTATCGAACTTCTCTAAAAATAAAGAGACTGATTTTTCAGGAAATTTGGAAGAGATTTTATCGAAATTCCTTAAGAATCTTATGGCTATGCCCGTTTGATTCATGGCGAATAGCTTTTCGAAATTATTAGTTATTACTGAGGCTGTTCGTGAAGGACTTGTCTTCATTAGAGTTTCAAAATTCGCGATAAACACGGCTACATGAGTATCGGAAACTTCTTCGTCACTGGCAAAATACTTTAAAAATGTTTCAGGATCTTTTTGCGCAGTTTCATTTAATCTACATGATTCAATAGTTGGATATGCTTCTTTGCAACTGGCTCTGTCGGTTAAAAGTGCTTCCGGATCTCTCTGCGTAGTTTCTGATAATGCAGTGGATAGGGCTTCTTGCAAGCGGATTTTAAAAGTATCCAGGTTCTTTACGTCAATATGCCAGCCAAAGATATTGGTAGAGTTCTTTTCGACCAGTTTGGTTATAGCTTCAATAATTGCGGGGATTGAAAAATCTAAACTTTGGGAACTTGCCAGATCTTTAGAGAGTTGTATAAGGTCATTTATCCTAGATGGCATTTTACGTTCAAAGTCTGTTTTATTTAACCGTTTAGCTATTTTATGAGCTGTTGTTTTTAGCTTGTCTGCAAAAGAGTCTATAGTAGAAATATTTTTAATAAGACTTTTCGTCCCTTCATCTAGAGGAAGGAAAAACTTGGGGATATATTTAAGGAAGAAATACCCAACAGTATGCCAACTAAATTTTTCATATTTTTGGGTTTTTGAAGTTTGACCGGTTAGTAGGTTCTCAAGTGAAGTATCCTTACTTTGTCCTTGTATATCGCTGCGTGGTGTACCTATAGAATTGCTCATAAGATTTCCTTTATTAGTATGTTTTATTATATATTATATCAATCTTTGTTATATTATAGAGCATCTTATAATATAGTTCAAAATCAATAATCAGTATAATATTCATATTAGTTTATTTAAATAAATATTTACTGTTTTAGGCGGAGTTATTGATTTATTTTTAACTATGAGAGTGCTTTCTCAAGCGATAGATATAGTTGGCAAGTAATAAGTTTAAAAAAAAAGATTTTAAACTCTAAAGGAAGTGAGATGGTTATTTAATTCAGTATTTAGCTTACTTGAATTTTTTTGGGTGTTAAGAAGGGGGAATGGGATTATTTGGGGTTTTAGAGGAATATATGAGCCAGGGGGGGCAGTTGTCTTGTTAAAATATAAATTTAACTTGGCGTTGTTTATAACTAAGAGGTTGTCGTATCTCGGGATCTACTGCCAGATCTCGTGCCATGAGTAGTTTTCTTCCCACTAGGACTTTAAGTGTTTTATCAGCTCCACAGCGTAATAGTAGCTTAATTTGAGTAACAATTCTTCTAGTTTCTGCGGATTCACTCGGATTGAGTCTAGCTAATTCCATAAGGGCTGTGAAATCATTTCTATTGCGTATATTAATATTGAATCCATGAAGAGAGAGTAAGCCGGCTACAGCGCTATTTTGTAGGTGTGTCCAGAGAGTAACCTGTCTACAAGGTGTAATATCTACAGGGGTAAGGGTTTTGCTATTGAGTAAGTCTGCTATTTGTGGTTCATCTGTGCTCAGTAGAAAATAGGTGATTATGTCAGGTTCTCCATGCATAAGAAATCTAAAGACATCTTGGCTGCACCGTGCAGATAAGAGAGACTCTCCGTGAGTGTTTACGGTAATTACTGCATTCCTATAGCCTCTTTTCTTTACTAAGTCCTTTGCTGCTGTTAGATCATTTTGGATGCAATAAGTCGCTTCCCTTGACGGAAGCATTTCTGTTACATATTCAAGTACAGCTCTTTCTCCTGCAATTTTCCGAGTCAAGTACCTATCAAATACATGTGCAATAAGAGGAACTACCGCTAAGGGAATAAAGTATATTGTTCTAGGTGCAGCTATAGTTGCGCATAGGCTGATTGCAAGTATTGAGAAAGAACATAGCACAGCTCTCATAGCTCTTTTCTCAAGTAATTCTCTATCTACAATACAGGATTTCTTTACAAGTGCCGGCTTATAGCAAGTCCTTTGAAGACAGGTATTGCAACTTTGTGTAGAGATATTTGCTGTCATGAAGTTCCCTCAAACACTTTTAGGGAAGATTGTAAGTGAGGTATAAAGATTCTTGCGAGAAGAATTTAGTTAAGGAACTGATTTTAACAGCAAAGAAGCAAAGTTGTGGTCAGCTGGGGGATTTTGTAAAAGAGATCCGTCTAGACAGTCTTTAAGATGAAAGCAGCCGCTGCGGGTTCTTACTAGATCGGATCTTAAGCAGAATCTCTAATAGTTAATTTTAATGCAGAAAGGGTATTTAAAATTTTTGTATTACAAAAATTTTAGTAAAGACTTGTCGTTGCCTTTATTTCTGTAGCACCCAGTTCTTTAAGGTTATCTAAAAATAGGTTAACATTATCGATCCATTTAGATTGAGTTGCTTCAGGATTTTTTAGTAGAATGTCAACTGTAAATTTAGAATCGATAGTAAATATGCGCAATACGCCAAGGGTTGGGGAGGAAGCCCTAAGATATTCACCGGTACTTTCCTTGTCTCTTTTTGTCCAGGCTAGGTTAGTTTTATCCGCTAGAGCGGCCATTAGAGTATCTAAGTTAGCGTTGTATTGGAACTCATAAGCTTGTAAGTAATAACTTGGTGTTGCTTGTACTGCGTCAGCCATCATAGTGATCCTCTGTTTCTTATAATTATAACGTTTATATTTCGTTTGGTCAACTCAAATAAAATACAATTGGTAGTAATTTATTGTACATTGTTTAAATTTTATTTTTCATCAAGACTCTTTTTTAGGGGGATCATGCTGAGAATTGTATGGTAGAAACAAATGGATTATTTTCAATATTGACTTTGAAATCAACAAGATCATCCTCTGCTTCAGCGCCGAAAAGTTCATGACTCCAGCGGGTTTGAAAAGCTTCTAAATCTCTTCCTATGGGTGAATCATGAAACCCCATCCCGCCACCACTTTCAGCCCCGCCACCACTTTCAGCCCCGCCACCACTTTCAGCCCCGGCACTAGCTGATGCTGTGATTACTTTGTTTTTGAAAACGCTGTATTTCCCTTTCATAACAATCTTGGTGTTCACTGGAACTCCAGTATCTGCACATTTAATAGCAAGCGTCGGTGAAAAAATAGCGCAATCTAGATCAGAAGAATGGGACCAAGCCTTCAGCTCTTTCTTTGGATTTCCTGAAAATCCACTGGCAGCTGAGCCAAGCACATGAACTTCAGCATCATCAATTCCGTGTTTTTTAAATATAGCAGAAATACCTTCTCGAAAGTCTGTCCATTTCTCTATTCCATCAGCTAGTCTTGAAAAAGGTAGGGGAACTCTACCGATACCTGGCGAGCCATCTACTGCTAATTTTAATTGTTCAAGAGTAAATTCGATGGGGGATCCCATTTTAGGGCAGACGCATTCCTCTCCTGAACTCATTCTTTCCATAAAAGTTCCTTGGAGCTCAGTGATTACTCTATGACGTTCTGCAAATTTAGCTTCAATATCGAAGTCTCTTTCAAGGCCTGGAGGGGAAGAGATGGTTAATAAACGCTGCTCTTTAGGAGTATCGGAAGGAATTCTTAATTCACAGGGAATCAGATTGATGTTTTTATGTAAAAATCCATCTGTGCCTAATGTAAACCCATATTTATCAGGTTCTGCAAACAATTTGGTTACATCCTCTTGGGAAAGCTGTGCAAGGATTGTATGAGGCTGTCTATCATTCTCATTCCCACCTACATGACGAGCAATCGAACCGGAGAATCTACGATAGTTTGCAACTCCATCTTCGGAGGTGTCTCTTAACGTCATATTTCTAGCGCGGCTGATGGTAATCTCATTAAATTGCAGCTTGCATGGAGCAATGTCTGTTATACCAGTAATATCTGTCGTAACACCAATACCAGCGGCTACTGGAACAACAGTAACATGAGGATGTTTTACTTCGGTAATGGGTGTACCTTGAGGAAGTGCTCCTTTACAGGCCATAATACCTAAGCGGGTAATATGTTCAGGAGGATAGCTGCCCAAATAGCAACCATCTTTCCCTTCAAGAACTTGAACTTCGGCTGTCGGCAAAAGGACCCTATCTCGAAGACTCGAACGCCGAGCAGGGGGTGTTTGATCTAGGGCATCGAGAGCTACTTGGCCAATTTTAGAATCGGTTGCTTCCTTTGCAGCCCCTGCCTCTGAAGGTTTCCCTGCCCCGCCGATTCCCTGTAATCTAGGATCCGGGTTTCCTGCTCCACTAATTGGTAAGCTCATGATATTCCCATATTTTGTTAATTTAAATTTATACATACTATATTTAAAGTATAGAGTAAATTTTTTTTTTAAAACTAAGAGACGAGAACAGTTCTATGCATTTATTTTATGTTAATTTTATCTAAGGAGGGTCTTAAGGATTCTTGTGAGAAGAATTTAGTTAAGGAACTGATTTTAACAGCAAAGAAGCAAAGTTGTGATCGGAGGGGGGATTTTGTAAAAGAGTGCCGTCTAGACAGTCTTTAAGATGAAAGCAGCCGCTGCGGGTTCTTACTAGATCTGATAAATGCGCGCCACATCCAAGATCTTCCCCAATATCATAGGCAAGAGCTCTTACATAAGTTCCTTTGGAACAGGCTACATGAACTTTAAGGAAAGGATAGTCGTAGCTAAGGATATCGATTTTTACCGTTACTTCCCTGGCTTCACGCTCTATGGTAATGCCGTTTCTTGCAAGCTCATAGAGCTTTTTGCCGTTTACTTTTTTAGCAGAATACATGGGGGGAGTCTGCATTATTTTGCCTTGAAATTTTCCCACTACTTCTTGAATTTCTTCAAGTGTAGGGATCTTTTCAGAGGTTCTTAAGGTTTGACCTTCACAGTCGTAGGTGTCAGTGACAATACCAAAACGAATGACTGCTTCATATTCCTTATCCTGCACTAAAAACTGGTCGGACATCTTGGTATAGTGCTTACCAACAAGAAGAACCATAACCCCTGTAGCAAAGGGGTCTAGAGTTCCGGCATGGCCGATCGTCTTTACTCCATAGATCCGTCTAAGCATAGCAACAAGATTAAAGGATGTTTTTCCTTTAGGCTTATTGACAAGGAGAATACCCGAAGGTTGTCTAAGAGGGTTGATCGTCATCTGGATTTGGAGCCCTTGATTTTTGTTCTTTATGTATGTTGCTGAGTAGGGATTCAATACGTATATGTTGCTCTACCGAATCATCGATCTTGAAGGTAAGTTCAGGGAAATATCTCATAACAACCTTTTTAGAAGATTGTACTGCAATAAACCCGGCAGCTGATTGAAGAGCTTCAATTGTTTTTATTTTTTGTTCCGGTGTACCGATTACACTGACAGATACCTTAGCGTAGTGGAGATCATTTGTGATCTCCACGCCGGTAATAGTAACAAATTGAGGAAGGCGAGGATCTCTAACATCTCGCATAACTACTTCCGAAATTACTTCTTTTAGTAAGGAATTTAGTCTTACTGCCCGTTTTATTGCCATAGCCCTAAATCTTAATTGAGTTCTTGTTTAAGGTAAGTGATCTCAATTGCTTGGATCAAATCACCTTCATTTATATCGTTGAAGTTTTGAAGCACGATACCGCACTCAATTCCTTTGCTTACTTCTTTTACGTCTTCTTTACCACGTTTAAGCGAGGCAATAGCTCCTTTCCATACAAGCTCTTTGCCACGCATAAGGCGTACAACGCAATTACGTTTGATAAAGCCTTCTGTTACTTGGCATCCTGCGATATTTCCAAGTTGAGAAGATTTAAAGACGGCTTTTACTTCTGCCTGGCCAACATCATTCTCTTGAGCAAGCTTATCAAGAAGACCTAGCATTAGCTCGGTTGTATCGTCTACAGCATGGTAGATGATGTCATGAAGCTTTACTTTGACTTTGAGTTGCTTGATAAGGCTTTCGGCACGGCTTTCAATTTTGGTATGGAAGCCTATAATGGTAGCTTTTGAAGTCGCTGCATACTGAATATCGGATTCCGAAATTTCCCCAATTCCCTCAGAAATAAAGCAGATTTCTACTTTAGTAGATGGAATTTTAAGAAGAGAAGTTTTTAGAGCCTCAAGAGATCCTTGCACGTCCGCTTTAACGATAAGGTTAAGCACTTTCTTTTCAACATTATCCACTTTTTGTTGGAGGAAGTTTTCAAGAGAGCCCCGTTTCGATTGCTGAAGAAGGGTGGTTTTATGTCCCTCAGTTCTTTTCTGAGAGATGTCCCTTGCTTCTTTTTCATCTTTAACAGCAACAAATTCACTTCCCGCTTCCGGTAGTCCTGATAGTCCTGTGATCTTCACAGGGGTAGAAGGACCAGCTTCATTAAGTTCTTTGCCGAACTCGTCATGCATTGTTTTAATACGGGCGTAGTTCTGTCCAAAAACAATAGAATCACCAATACGAAGTGTTCCATTTCGGATCAGGATAGTCGCTACAGCTCCCATGCCTTTATGCATCTCGGACTCGATAACACTACCTCGCGCTCTGCTGCTAGGACTTGCTTTTAGTTCTAGGATCTCAGCTTGAAGAGCGAGCATTTCGAGCAGCTCTTTAATACCGGTACCATCAACAGCTGAACAATTTACTGTAATTGTAGTTCCGCCCCATGTTTCAGGAAGAAGATTTTGGTCTGCAAGCTGGCGATAGACAGTATCTGCATTAAAGTTCGGTTTATCGCATTTATTGATTGCAACAACGATTGGAACTTTAGCTTCAAGAGCTTGATTCAGAGCCTCTATTGTTTGCGCCCTGATCCCCTCATCTCCTGCGACAACAAGTACAACGATATCTGTAACGTCCGCACCGCGAGCTCTCATAGCTGAGAATGCTTCGTGACCAGGGGTATCCAAAATCGTTATATTACCAACTGCCGTATGACATTTAAAGGCGCCAATATGTTGTGTAATGGCTCCTGCTTCTCCTGAGACTCTATTCGATTTGCGAATGGTGTCAATTAAGCTTGTTTTGCCATGGTCAACGTGACCCATAAATGTGACAACAGGGGGTCTCAAATGTAATTCATCTGCATTTGATTCTTTGATTTCATCTTTAATTGTCTTATCTGTGACTTGGATTCGTTTTTCTTCTGCAGTATCAATTGTGATTTCGCAATCAAATTCATGGCCTAGAAGCTGTATTGTTGTTACATCATCGAGCAAGTCATTCAGAGTAATTGCTACACCTTGCATAAATAATTTAGAAATCAGTTGCGATGCTTTTAACTTCATTTCAACAGCTAAATCTTTTACAGATATAGGAAGTCTGATTTTTAAGTTTTTAGGTCTAATGACCTCTTCTTGCATTTGGCCTTTAAATTTAAAGGACTTCTTTTTACGCCAGACTTCTTCATCCCCAGCGCGCAGTCCTTGTCTATCTCTAGCATCAAAAGAGCGGGATGGCTCTGGTTTCTTTGCAGCTTTTGCAGCAGCGGCTTTACGGAACTTGTCTTCTTCAGCAGCTGTTTTCTTAACAGGTGGAGCTTCCCTTGTTGGATGGTCTTTTGTTGTAGGAAAAGCCTTTTTAACATCAGGAGCGGCACTGCCTCCGCTTCTAAATGGAGGTCTAGGAGAAGAAGATGGATATCCGCCAGGAGATCTACCTTGGTATCCTCCGGTTGTAGGAGGACGGGAAAATCTAGTGTCGCCTGTCTGACCGCTTTGATACGCAGGTCTGTCCGAAGGTGGACGGGAGAATCTAGTTTCTGGAGGTTTGCTGCCTTGGTATCCTCCGGTTGTAGGAGGACGGGAAAATCTAGTTTCGCCAGGTTTGGTGCCTTGATATCCAGGTCCGGTAGAAGGGGGACGAGAATATCTGGTTTCGTCAGGCTTGCTGCCTTGATATCCAGGTCCACTAGAAGGTGGGCGAGAAAATCTGGTCTCTGCAGGTTGTGTGCCTTGATAGCCTGGTCTGTCGGTAGGGGAACGGGAAAACCTAGTATCTGCAGGTTTTGTTCCTTGGTATCCTGGTCTATCGGACGGGGGACGAGAAAATCTAGTCTCAGTCGGTTGTCCACTTTGGTAAGGGGGCCTTTTAACGAAAGTGGTATCGGAACGTCTTTCGTACCCACTCGGCGTGTTTGAAGGAGCAGGCTCTGAAGTCTCAGCTTGTGGTTTTGCAACTGGTTCTTGCTGGGCCTCTTTAGGTTTTTCTTGCATAGGCTCGATGGGAGCCGCTGCTTTCAAAATCGGCTCAGAAGTAATGGTTGGCTCTACAGCTTTGGTAGGTACGCTCTTTCCACTGTCGGTCTGATCCATGGCTTTTTCATCAGGCTTTTTTTCTGTCTTGGATGAAACGGGCCTTTTCAGGTGGTTCAGCTTTAACGCTTCGGCAAGTTGAGCGTTTTTAATATTAAGTTTTAGGTTTTTTGCCAACTGTTACATCCTTTTTTTTCTTATTTGATCTAAAATCTTATCCACCATATCTGCGCTTATTCCAGGAATTGTAGCGAGTTGTTCTGGGGTAGAGTTTAGTACCTTTCTAAGGGTATCAAAGCCGGAGCTTGCCAGGTTCTCTGTAATGAGATTGCTGATACCATCGATTGCTAGAGGTTCGTCAAGTGTTGGGTCATCAGATGTTGCCAGCTGATTTCTGTGAATATTCATGGCAGCTTTATAATCGCTCAATTTTTGAACATGAATATCCATCTCAATCAATTCTCCGTTAAGACGTGCATTCAGTCCTCTTTTACCAAGAACTGTAGGATACGTTTCGTCTTCTACGATAAGAGTAATTGTCTTGTGTTCTGTGTCAACATTGTATTTTTTGATCTCTACAGGGTTTAATGCATTCTGGAGCAATTGGAGAGGATCATTGGAATAAGGCATGATATCGATTTTTTCGTTATTCAGCTCTCTTATGATGTTTTTCACTCTTGTTCCTCTTACACCCACACAAGCACCTACAGGATCTACTTTAGAATCAGAAGAAGTGACGGCTATCTTTGTTCGGTATCCCGCTTCTCTTACGATTCTCTCAATAATAATGGTTCCGTCATTTAGCTCAGGCACTTCCATCTTAAAGAGTTGAGCAACAAATTCAGGATGACTGCGGGAGAGAATAACTTCTGCTCCGCCATTTTCAGTGTCTCGTACTTCATAAAGAAGAGCTTGGACCCTATCGCCGACGTTGTATTGTTCTGTCTTGGGATAGAATCTGTCAGGAAGGATTCCTTCTACTTTACCAAGATCTACAATTAGTGTGGCGCCGCGGATAACTCTTTTTACAGTTCCAGAGATGATCTCTCCGGCTCTGTGTCTATATTCTTCGTAAATTACATCACGCTCAGCGCTTTTAAGTTTTTGAGACATGACTTGTCTTGCTGTTTGCGCAGCGATTCTTCCAAAATCATTTGGAGTTATTACAATATCTACCCATTGGCCAATTTCGCAGTAAGGATTAATTACTTGAGCATCTTCTAGAGAGATTTCTTCTTCAGGAATGGTTACCTTATCAACAACTTCTTTCTGTGCGATCACATCAATATCGCCAGTTTTGGCGTTGACCTTGACAGTTACATTGATAAATCCCTTAATGTTTTTGCGGGCAGCGGCTCGAAGCGCTTCTTCCACAGCATTAATGATGATATCTCTTTTAATTCCTTTTTCGCGTTCTAAGTATTCGAAAATCGCGATTAAATCCTTATTCATACGGCAGGCCTCTAGATACGGCTTTAAGCTTCAATTAGTCCTAATAAGGTTCAGGACGTTTAGTTTGTTAAACGACAGAGGGCAAAATGGCAGGGAATAAATTCCCCTACATTTTGCCTCTGATTCTTACTTTTCTCAAAAGTGTGAGAACGGTAAAGAAGACTCTTAAGGCAGAGTCCCCTCAAAGGCGATTAACCTTCTTGGGAAGTTTCTTCTTCTTCAGCGTCCTTTTTCTTTTTCTTACTTGGAGCCTTAGGTTTAGAAGCGCCAACAACAATGTCGTCTCTGTTGCATTTGTTCTTGTCTATCAGATGTTCTTTGATAGAAAGGGCGATTTTTTTGTGCTCAGGATCTAATTTAATGACCTTAGCAGTGATTTCATCACCTTTATTGACAACTTCTTCTACTTTACCAAAAGGCTGATCGGAAAGCTCAGTTACATGTACGAGCGCTTCGATTCCATTAGGAAGCTCAACAAAAGCTCCAAATGCTGTAATCTTAGATACTGTTCCTGTTACTAGAGTTCCTACCGGCATAGTTTTTTCAATCGATTCCCAAGGATTATCGCTGAGTTGTTTCACGCCAAGAGTGATTTTTTTGCTCTCTTTATCGACAGAAAGAACAACTGACTCTACTTTGTCACCCTTTTTAAGGACTTCTGATGGATGGGATACTTTCTTGATCCAGCTCAGATCGGAGATGTGAATAAGACCATCTATACCTGGCTCTAACTCTACAAAAGCACCGTAGTTTGTTAGGTTGCGGATTTCAGCTTGTACGCTGCTACCGATAGGGTATTTTTTCTCAACATCATCCCAAGGATTTTTCTCAGTTTGCTTAATACCTAAAGAAATTTTTCCTTCTTCTTTCTGGATAGAAAGAACTATAGCTTCTACTTCATCGCCTTTTTTAACGATTTCGTTAGGATCTGTTACGTTCTTAACCCATGACATTTCAGAAACATGGATAAGTCCTTCGATACCTGGTTCGATTTCGATAAATGCTCCATAAGGGACTAAGTTTACGATTTTGCCGTGAACTTTAGTTCCGATAGGATATCTTTTTTCGATCTCTTCCCATGGGTTGTTCTCTTTCTGTTTCATGCCTAGAGCTACTCGCCCTTTTTCTTTGTCGACATGAAGAATAACAACTTCGAGTTCTTGACCCATAGCAACCATCTCAGAAGGATGTTTGATACGCTTCCATGTCATGTCAGTGATGTGTAAGAGGCCATCGATTCCGTCTAAGTCTAGGAATACGCCGAAGTCTGTGATGTTTTTCACGACGCCAGTGCGAACTTCACCTTCGTTGATGTTTCCAAGAAGCTCAGCTTTACGAGAGATTCTTTCTTCTTCGAGGAGCTCACGGCGAGAAACAACGATATTCTTTCTTTCGCTGTTAATCTTAAGTATTTTGAATTCGTAGGTATGGCCGATATACTCATCAAGGTTTTTGATTCTCTTATTGTCGATTTGCGAGCCTGGAAGAAATGCTTCCATGCCGATATCGACCATAAGGCCACCTTTGACTTTGCGTATAACTTTACCTTTAACAATAGAACCTTCGTTACAGTTTGTGCTGATATGTTCCCATTGTCTTTGGCGACGAGCTTTCTCTCTAGAAAGAACGATTTGTCCGTCTTCGCCTTCAGTTTGGTCGAGATATACTTCAGCTTCGATGCCGAGTACAATTTCACCTGGCTCAGAGAATTCGTTGATAGGCACAAGGCCCTCTGATTTTAGTCCAACATCGATAACGACGAAATCTTTTGTGATTTCGACGATTCTTCCTTTCAGAATCTGACCGGCGCTCATAGAGGCAACGGAACCTTCATTTGAAGATTCTTCTTTACGCTTCAGTAATTTCTTAAATTGGTTTGCATCTTCCTCTTGGAATTCGACATCATCTATGATCTTGCTGTCGCTCCAGTCGTGTTTTAAATTCTTGGACATGTTGAAGGTTTCTCCTACTAGTTTCTAGTTAAAGCCGAGAGTCTAACAAATGATTTGTAAAATAATCAATGGCAAAATCTACGGGAAAAATATTCATTCTCTCTTCTGAAGTGCTTTTTATGATTATAAAAATAATTTTCGCTATGCTATAAATGCTGTTTACTTGAAAATCTCTATACAGACTATTGCAAATCTAATTTTCTTTTTGATAGTATGCCAAAGCTTGACATGGGATTTTATGCAAATATTAATAATGAAGTTTGGTGGAGCCTCTGTTGCAACTCCTGGCTCTTTTCAAAGAGTGGCAGAAATTATTCTAAAACGAGCTAGTGACTTCGAAAGGGTTGTTGTCGTTGTGAGTGCAATGGGTGATACCACCAACCAACTGATTCAATTAGCTAGGCAGGTTCACCCATCTCCTCCAAAAAGAGAATTGGATATGCTCGTCTCTGTAGGTGAAAGGATCAGTATATCATTGCTTGCTATGGCGCTTGGCTTAAAAGGAAAAGAGGCTATTAGTTTTACTGGGAGCCAGTCAGGGATCATCACAAGCAATGATCATACTGAAGCTAGAATTTTAACAGTCAAGCCTCATAGAATTCTGTCTCAACTAGAAAAAAATAAAATTGTCATCGTAGCTGGATTTCAGGGGGTTAGCCTATCTGGAGAGATTACAACCCTTGGAAGAGGAGGGTCGGATACGAGTGCCGTAGCGCTCGGTATTGCTCTAAAAGCTAAGAAAGTGGAATTTTTTAAGGATGTTAAGGGTGTCTATTCAGAAGATCCTAAAAAAAATCCCGAGGCGGTATTTTATCCAGAGCTCTCTTATGAAAGAGCGTTAGAAATAATGTGTTCGGGCTCCAAAGTTCTACATCCAAGGGCTGTTTTTTTAGCTAAAAAGAATTCTATACCTTTGCATGTTTTATCTTTTCAAAATTTCTCTTCTGATAATAAGGATGGGACCCTAATACAGTCCTCTAGTAAGAATGCGCATGAAAATCCGAGCTATGAAGAGGGGGCGGGGTATGTTAACTTCGAGTAATTTTCCAAAAGTAATTACTGTTTTTGAAGGTTCCTCTGATTCTGCTCAATCAGCATTTCATTCAAACCTCATTCGTAGTGTCCTTCGAAAAGTATTGCCAAGGGATGTGTTTTTGGGTCTTTCAGAAAATGAAAAGACGAGTAGTCACTTCTGGCAAGAAGTGCTTCCTGTCCTAAAAGCAGAGGTCTGGGGACAGGATCCTTATTATTTAAGTTTACAAGTTATTTGCCCTTTTCAGGCTCATGCAGCAAAGTTTTTTCAAGAAATAGTATCAAGGTGGCTACTTCCTGGTTCAAAGATTACTGTTGAAAGTTTCTTTTCCAGTAAATTTGCTGTGCCGGAACTATATATGGGCGAGCTGCTTTTTGCTGATGCTGTAGTTCCTCTGCCTTCTGAAAAAGATTTAGAAAGGGTGAGGAAAAATCTTCTAGTCCTAGAAAATGAGATTTTTCTCGGATTAAGCTCTTACTTCCAAGCGGGACGGATTCTTGAAGTAAAGGGGATTTCGTCTAATGAAAAGAACGCGGTGATCCAAGAGACTCTATCCTTAATTGTGCAAAAAAGGCCTCATTTTTTTGATTATGATGTTTTTACTCTTATGCAACAGTTTTTTTTGGTTTGCAGGGAAGAGTTTAAGCAAGCTAGAGACTGTTTTCACTTAAGTCGTATGGTTTATACTATTTATTTATTTAAAAAAAATCTGACAGCTTTAGCGGAGAGTTTGCCGGGACAGCGTCATGTTAGTTTGAAGGTAAGTAAATTGCGTATCCACCTCCCTTTTATGACCAAGAAAGTTCTTGGGCTTTTTGTCGGGGTGAATTTTTTACATAAAAATGAAGTATTTGATGAGCATCATCTGATGAAATCGATCGAAAACTACCTTTCGGATGTTAAACTTGTCGAGGATTCTTCCTTTATATTGCCAAGTATTGAGGAGAAGGTGCAAATCGTATATGTCGAGATAGAAAAATTAAGTGGTTTGGAGTTCGCTCCTGAAGAGGTTCATCTCCTCAGGCAAAAGCTACCTGGTGATCTAAAAAATCATGTAGAAAAGTTGATGCCTGCTGTATTCATGCCTAGAAATGAAGAAGAGGTAATGAAAAACATACTTGTTTTGAGCCATGAGCTCAGATATTTCAGGGATTTGCCTCAGGTGATAATTTCATTTGAAGAGCAGGCTGATGATGATCTTGTTTTTACGGTAATTTTTTTAAGGTTGCTTGTAGTGGAAGAGGCCCTCTCAATTGAGGAGCTGTATAGGAAATCGTGCGGACGATTTTCCTTTGCTGAAGATAGAGTTAAAAGGGTAGGGATGCTTCGGGGGAAATATCCAAAAGAAGCCACGGTATTCCGTTTGAATCTTCCTAAGGCGATGTTTTTGAGAGAAGATCACACTGTGGATCTGCTTAAGGCAAGACAAGAGGTGGTTTTGGAATTGAATCAAATTCTAGGGGAATTCAGAGATTATAATGGGGGGATGATTGCCAAACAGAATGAAACTCTTATCGGTCTAAAAAAAATAATTGGTGATTTAGATAAAAACGAAGCGCTTCTACTAGAAAATTTCTTTCACGCGCTTTTACCAATGGAAGCAAGGAATGTAGTGGCTTTGCCTGTTTTAAAAACCTTCTTTGGTAAGTTGCAAGAGTCTATTCGTGAGGTGAATTTAGAAGAAAGTTTTGCTGAAGAGACTAATTATTACTGTCTTGTGATTAAATCAAAAGAGCCTTTTCATAAGGAAGATATGGCAATTATCGTCAAAAGCTTGGGTCTTTCTTCTTGTGAGCTAATTACCTCTATAGTCCACCTGGAAAGTTATCATTATTTTTGTAGTTTACTCCTTTCTGAAGATGGGGAAGTTCGGCAGAGGTGGAAGAGGATTGTTTGTCAGGTAAGAGAGGCTCTTTCTCCTCTTGAATCTATCTATTGATTCTTTTTTAAGGCAAAAAGCATTCCCTTAATTCATGGAAATCGATATCTTTTATATCTATTATTTAAGATTTATCTGGGAGATTTATGAAAAAGAGTTCTTTGATACAGATTGCTCCCTCCATTTTATCCGGGGATTTCGGATCCTTGGCTCTTGAAGCAAAAAAAGCGGAAGATGCGGGTGCTGATGCTCTTCACTTTGATGTAATGGATGGGCACTTCGTTCCTAATTTAACGCTTGGGCCAAGAGCTCTTGCGGCAATCAATAAAGCGACAAAACTTTTTTTAGATGTTCATTTAATGATGTATAACCCATTTGACTATATAGAAAGATTTGTCGAAGCGGGCGCTGATCGCATTACCTTTCATTTGGAAGCCACTGAGGACGTGGAAGAGACTTTATCTTTTATAAGGCGCTGCAATATACAGGCAGGTCTTGCCTTTTGCCCGGATACATCGATGTCTCTTATACCTAAATATTTGGATAAGTGTGATCTCATACTTATTATGACGGTAAATCCCGGTTTTGGGGGGCAGGCTTTTATGCCCGAAATGCTAGAAAAGGTGAAATTTACTAGAGATGTCTGTGAAAAGCTCAATATCCATAAAGGGGGCTTTGTTCCGGGAGAAAATTACAAAGGGCCAATTTTACAACCTTTTGATATAGAAGTCGATGGAGGCGTAGATGCTGCTACAGCACCTCTTTGTATCGAAGCTGGAGCAAACGTCTTAGTTTCTGGTAGTTATCTTTATGGCTCAAAGAATATGAGCTCCGCTATTGAGATTTTGCGTGGCGTAAAAAAATAATATCTTTTTTACGAGGATTGTCTGAAGTTTGGCCTCAAGTTGCAGGTTGCGTTTTGCTGATTTCTGGCATATACTTGTTGATTCAAAATGCGCATTTGCTGTTATAGTTTTTATTATAGAATTCAGTTGCGCTTATTTTTTTGAGGGGTCTTATGAAAAAAATCGTTGTTGTTGGTGGTGGAACGGGGAATTTTGCAGTTCTTCGTGGTCTTAAGAATTTCCCTGTAGATTTAAGTGCTGTAGTTTCTATGGCGGATGACGGGGGAAGCACCGGGATACTTCGTGATGAGCTAGGTGTTTTGCCTCCCGGTGATGTTCGCCAATGTCTTGTGGCTTTATCGAACTCTTCTTCGATGATGCGCTCTCTTATGAATTATAGATTCGAACAGGGAGGGCTTGGCGGACATAGTTTCGGCAATTTGCTACTATCTGCTCTTGAAAAAGTAACGGGAAGCTTTGAAAAGGCCGTTGATGAAGTAAGTAAGATCCTTTTTATTAAGGGGAAAGTTATTCCTGTTACTACACACCAAGTTCGTTTGAAAATGATTCTTAATAACAGGAAAATTTTGGAAGGGGAGAAGGAAGTGTACCTCTCTCAAGAGATAGATCAAGGCTATAACAGCATTTACCTCGAACCATATGCAACAGCTAACCCTAGAGCCATAGATGAGATCATGAATGCAGATCTAGTTGTTGTAGGTCCTGGCGGCCTTCATACTTCTTTAATTCCGAATCTTCTTGTTGAAGGGATTGGTGAAGCTCTTCGCAAAACTTCTGCAAAAAAAGTTTTTGTCGTAAATCTCATGAATCGTAAAGGACAGACATCCGGTTTTAAAGTCAGCACCTATCTTAAAGAGATGGAGAGATTTATTGGAGAGCATATTTTCGATTTTACCTTAGTGAATAACCAGAAACCCTCTCCTGAACAAATAGAAATTTATTCTGAGGAAGGGGAGCTCGTTGAGAATGACATGGAAGGGGATGAGCGAGTGATTGCAACTTCTCTTCTGGGGGAATTTAAAGGGGCGCCCAAGCTTGATTTAATCAAGCGGAGCTTAATACGCCATGATCCTAAAAAATTAGCCCACGAGTTGATGAAAATTGTTAATCATCTTTGATTTAGACGATACTTTAATAGACACGTCTGGGTGTATCACACCTATCCAGCTGACAAATGCGCTTGAAAAGCTCAACTCTCTTGGGGTTGTCTTTCCCGACTTTGATAAATCACTGGCTTCTCTATTGAGACTTAATGAGACGGCACCAAGTGCGAGGCATGCTGTCGAGGAATTTTTTGAGATAAGCGGGATTGATGCTGGATTTTTAGATGTAACTCTACAATCTGTTTATGAAGAATTCCCTTCTTCCCTGCAAGTTGATGCTCATGATATGGCTATAGATATTTTAGTAGCTCTAAGTGAGACTCATAAGCTGGCACTGGTCACTGTAGGCAAGGAAGAGTTGCAGCTTTTGAAGTTGAAAAAAGCTGGTATTCATTCAGAGATTTTTAGTAAGATAGTTGTCACGCAGGAGAGGAATAAAAAAATTCATTATAACTCTATAGTACAGGAGCTTGAAATGGATTCTACGGAGGTTCTCGTTTGTGGAGACCGCATTTCCATTGACCTCACTCCTGCAAAAGAATTAGGTTTTAAAACTGTGCATATGCGTTCAGGAAGAGGGTTGCACTGCAAAGGCGATAAGAATGATGTGGATTTTACCATATCTCATCTTTCGGAAATTTTACAAATTCTTCCTCAAGTATCGAACATCACATCTTTAATAGGTAATATTGCGCATGACGACAAGTAATCAAATATCTCCTGGAATGACGATTAACATAGATGGTAGCATCTATCGTGTGGAGTCTAGTGTTAAGGTAACCGTAGCTAAGGGCCTGCCTTTCATTAAGGCAAAGCTCAAGAACCTCATGAATGAAGAGGTCCTTGAAAAAAGTTTTAAGCTCAATCAAGAAGTGCAAGAAGTTGCGTTGCTTGAGAAGAAGCTAGAGTTTTTATATTTAGAAGGTAAGGACTACCTTTTTCTCGATATAGGGAGCCTTGAGCAGATTTTGGTTTCTGCAGACGTGATTGGTGATAAAGTCAATTACCTCAAAGAGGGAACCGATATTAAAGCAATGTTTTATGGAAGCTCTATTTTTTCTGTTGAACTTCCTCAATTCTTAGAGCTCATGGTTGTTAAAACAGAATTACTTGAATCTGCATCTCATGTGGCAAATGCCGATAAAATCGCTATTTTAGAGACTGGGGCAAAAATTGAGGTCCCCATGTTCATTGAGTCCGGGGATATCGTTAAAGTTGATACCCAAACTAATGAATACATTCAGCGTGTCTAAACTTAAGTTAGGAGAGTCTTGTGGAGCTAAAGCAAATTAAAGAATTGATGGCTGCAATGGAAAAAGCAGGGATCAAAAAGTTAAGTATTAAGGAAAAGACTGGATATGAGCTACAGTTAGAAAGATTTGGTGAGCAGGAACACTTGTTATCAAATGCTTCCCAATCAAATCAAGGACTGTTTGCTCATCCTTCCTTTAGGCCTCATGATACTCATGGAGCTCACTTTCCTATACATCATATGGCGGCCCCGGTTACGCATGCCCCAGCAGCTGTAGAAGCGAAATTCGGAGCCCCAGCAGAAACATCGGATAAAATCGAAGGCAAGTTTATCCAGTCTCCAATGGTTGGAACTTATTATACAACCCCATCTCCTGATGATCCTGTTTTTGTGCAAGTGGGAGATAAGGTTAATGAAAATACTGTTGTTTGCATCGTTGAAGCTATGAAAGTTATGAACGAGGTAAAAGCAGGTATGAGCGGTGTTATTACAGAAATTTGTCTTGAGAATGGACAGCCCGTAGAATTTGGAACTAAACTCTTTCGTATCGTGTAAAAAAAAGGCGTCTGCATGCAAAAGGTACTTATTGCAAACCGCGGAGAAATCGCGGTAAGAATTATCAGGGCATGTCATGATCTTGGTCTTCAAACTGTCGCGATTTATTCACAGGCAGATTCTGAAGCTCTTCATGTTCTACATGCTGACGAGGCTATATGTGTAGGTGAGCCTCCTTCTCAAAAATCGTACTTGAAAATTGCAAATATTTTGTCGGCCTGTGAGATTACTGGCGCTGATGCAATCCATCCGGGATATGGTTTTTTAAGTGAAAATGCCAATTTTGCCTCCATTTGTGAAAGCTGTGGAGTGAATTTTATTGGTCCCTCTCCTTCCTCCATTTCTTTGCTGGGGGATAAATCTAAAGCCAAGGCCACTGCAAAAAGTGTGAAATGTCCAGTAATTCCAGGTTCTGACGGTATCGTAGCAGATGCTACTGAAGGGATAAAAGAGGCTAAAAAAATAGGATATCCTGTTTTTATTAAAGCTTGTGCTGGTGGCGGCGGTAAAGGAATTCGTATCGCTTATAATCCGGACGAATTTGTCAGACAATTTTCAGCCGCTCGCGCTGAAGCTGAAGTGAGTTTTAATAACCCTGACGTTTATCTTGAAAAAATGATTGTCAATCCAAGACACATAGAGGTCCAAGTTATCGGAGATAAGCACGGTAATTATGTATACCTTGGTGAAAGGGATTGCACGATCCAAAGAAGAAGACAGAAGCTTATAGAAGAGGCTCCGAGCCCAATCTTAAGTCCGGCTCTTCGTAAAAAGGTAGGAGAAGCAGCTGTCGCAATTGTTAGAGCTGCAGGTTATTATTCTGTTGGTACTGTGGAATTTCTTCTCGATAAAGACATGAATTTCTATTTCATGGAAGTAAACACTAGAATTCAGGTTGAGCATACGATTACTGAAGAGCTCACTGGAGTTGACCTTGCAAGAGAGCAGATTAAAGTTGCTATGGGTGAGAAACTGAAGTTTAAGCAGAAGGATATCGAATTCAAAGGTCATATCATGCAGTTCAGGATCAATGCCGAGAACCCAATGACTAATTTTTCTCCCTCTCCGGGTAAATTGGAGTATTATATCCCACCGGGCGGCCCTCATGTAAGAATCGATAGTGCCTGTTATTCCGGATATAAGATCCCTCCTAACTATGACTCTATGATTGCTAAGTTGATTGTAAAAGGGGAAACTAGAGAAGAGGCTATTGCTGTAGCAAAAAGGGCTTTAAAAGAGTTTCATATTGGAGGGGTCTTTTCAACAATTCCTTTCCACCAATATATGTTGCAAGATAGGCGCTTCTTAGAAAACGATTATGTGATTACGTACATAGACGATCTTCTTGCTGAAGGTTGCACCTTTCAAATTAAGTCTCACGAAAAAATTAATGACTAAAAAATTCATTCCAATGATCACTGAAGAGTCTATTTTGGAAAAAATAGACTCTTTAGCGCTAGAGCTCGATCAAAAGTACCAAGGACAAGAGGTAACACTTGTTATGGTCCTTAAGGGATCGATCTGTTTCGCCTCTGATCTTCTTCGTAGAATGCAAACACCCGTTATTTTAGAAACTGTGCAGTGCAAAAGTTACGGGCAAAATGGATCTCTTAGAGGAGATCTTTCTATATCCGGAGTAGACACTTTGGATATAGAGGGCAAGCATGTTCTTGTCGTAGATGATATTTTCGATTCAGGATTTACTTTGAGCCGAGTGCTAGAGACTTTGCAAAATAAAAATCCGAAAACCCTTACCTCGGCTGTTCTTCTTGCCAAAGAGATCACTCGAGAACATTCTGCTCTACCTGATTATATTTTATTCACTATAGAAAATCAATTTGTGGTTGGCTATGGATTAGATTACAAAGAGCATTATCGAGGCCTTAGAGGTATATATACGTCCAATGGAGGTTTTTAGTGAAAGGGATACTATTAGCTGGTGGCAGGGGAACAAGGCTCTATCCTGTGACCCTATCGATTTGTAAGCAGCTTCTTCCGATCTATGATAAGCCAATGATTTATTATCCCCTCTCTGTCCTTATGCAAGCAGGGATCCAAGAGATACTTATTATATCTACTCCAGATGATTTGCCTCGCTTTAAGCAAATGCTTGGCAATGGCTCCGATCTCGGACTTGCGATTTCCTATGCAGAGCAACTAAATCCAGAAGGTATTGCACAAGCTTTTATTATCGCTGAGTCATTCATCGGGGAGGACAGTGTTGCTTTGGTTCTTGGGGACAATATTTTTTACGGTCATAATTTAGAATCTCTGCTTTCTACATGTAGCTCGTTAGAGCAAGGTGGGATTGTTTTTGCCTATCAGGTAAAAGATCCGAGTCGTTATGGGGTGGTTGAATTTGATGAAAGTGGGAAGGTTTTAAGTATTGTTGAAAAGCCTGAAAATCCCCGTTCTTCTTTTGCAGTTACTGGACTCTATTTCTATGACAACACTGTGATAGAAATAGCAAAAAACTTGGAGCCCTCCCCAAGAGGTGAGCTTGAAATAACCGATGTTAATAATGTATATCTTGCTAGAAACAATTTGCATGTTAAATTTCTAGATAGGGGCTTTGCTTGGCTTGACACTGGAACACATGAGGCTCTTCACAAAGCTTCCGGCTTTGTAGAGACTATCCAAGCGCGCCAAGGGATTAAGATTGCTTGTCTAGAGGAAATCGCTTATGAAAAAGGTTTTATAGACTCGGGGCTTTTGCTGCAAGCAGCTCAAAAGCATTCAAATAGCGAATACGGAGAGTATTTGCTTGAGGTCTACGAAAGAGCTTCTAGTGAGAAACGGGTTTAAATAGCTTACGTCCCTTCTTTTTATAGGAGGGAAGAGGTTGCTTTCCATAGATCACTTCATGAAGATTTTCAATCGCCATAAAGGCTCCAGGATCTTTTTTAAGAACGAGCTCTTTTAAATCGGATAGATCTAGACGTTCTACGATGACAAACAGGATCTCTCTAGCATCTCCTGAAAAGCCCCCTTTTCCGTGCATGATGGTAAGTCCGAGGCCGAGCTCTTGAGTGATTGCCTCAGCAAGCTCTTCTGGCTTCGAAGAAATGATGAGAACTGACTTAAGCTCATCTAGTCCAACGATGACAAGATCGATCATTTTAAAGGCGACTACGTAGGTCATGAGTGATTTTAAAGCGATATGCCAGTCATGAAAGATCCATCCGTAGGCTGCAAAGATGAATATGTTGATAACTAAAACAACCTGCCCAACGGTAAAACCTTTCTTCCTGTTGATGATAATTGCAAGGATCTCTGTTCCGTCAAGACAACCCCCATAGCGAATAATGAGGCCTGATCCAATACCAAGCAGAGCGCCGCCAAATACGATGATTTCTAAGTCATCACCATCGAAGGGCTTAAATCCGCTAAAGAGAAAAAGGAATCCTGCAAATAAAAGGACGGCAAGTAGCATGTGGGCAACAAACGATTTTCTTATGAACTTTAAGGCTAGATAAATGAAAGGGACATTCAAAAGAATCAAAAAATAGGAGAGGTAGTCTGCTCCGTAAATTCTACTAAAGATCAAGGCTATACCGACGATTCCTCCATCAATTAATTGGTGGGGGAATAGAAATATCCTGATAGATAAAGCGGCTAGTGCTGCACCGAGTGCCAGCCAAAAAAATACGACTACGTGATGTAAAAATGATTTGACTTGCTGGGTGTTAGGCATGGCTTTTTTCCGATCAGTGTTAATAGATTTGTACAATACTCGCTAGGTCGACCTTTGTACAGAAAAAAAGTGGGAATTTTAAAGCTTAAGAAAAATGCGCGGGAGACGGGGCTCGAACCCGTAACTTCTGCCGTGACAGGGCAGTGCTCTAACCAATTGAACTACTCCCGCATCTTTTCAAGCAATGGGCGCAACAGGACTCGAACCTATGGCCACCTGTGTGTAAGACAGGCGCTCTACCAACTGAGCTATGCGCCCCAAGCTACTGAAAAAGAAGGTATAATCTACTTCGAACGTGGATTTATGCACAAGATTTTTCTTGTTAAAAGTTAATTTATGCATATTTTTAAGTGAATGATCTGTTTTTTTACCTAGAAACTTGCAGTGAGCCAAGGTATTTGGTAAGGTGTAAGAAATTATACAATGGGCTGTTTTTTCATGAAGCGGATTACTGCGATTTTACTGTGCTGCGGCTATATTTTGGTGGGATGCTCTCCTGGATCTCTTAGCGACTATAGGCATGAAGGGGAGTCTGCCTGCCGGGATATAATAGGGGATCTACAAAGCATAGAGACAAGAGAAGATGTCGCAAGGCTAGAGCCTGTTTTGAAAAGGAAGTTTGAAAAATTAGTGTCAGTGATAATTGAGGCGCGACAGTTTCAGATAAAGTACCCGGAAGAGGCCTTGGCGCTGCCAGTTGAGCTCGAGTCTGATGTAAGCGATCTTCTTAAAGATGAGCTACAGCGTGTTTATCGGATTGAGGGGGGGAAAGAGATTGTAGAAAGGGCGCAACGAGAGTCGATGCTGCGCCTAGACGGTTTTGAAAAAATAAGAGGTAAACAAAAAGACCTACGTATTAAGTGAGCTTTCAAAGTGCTCTCTTCGCTCAGCCATAAATTCGTGGTGGGTCAGTTCATGAACGTAGATCGGTGCTGCTGCTATAAATCCATTATCAATAGCTGTAACATCGCTATCTTCGTGTTCAGGATGGGATTCCCACTTCCCTCCCATCCAATAGTAGCTGTACCCATCTGGATGTGTTCTGTGATCAGGATCTTCCTTGTAGATGCCCATGCCTTGTCTTGTCATCTTGATTCCTTTAACTTCTCCAGATGAAGGAAAGGTGACATTCAAAAAACAGCCTTTAGGAAGGGGGTGATTCAGGACGTATTTAACTAAAGGAAAAATGTGCTTTTCGAAGTTTTCATATCCAGGGTTTTCGTAATTATGGCACGAGAAAGCGATCCCGGGAATATTTCTCATTACCCCTTCGATAATACCAGCAACTGTTCCGCTATACAAAAGGGTACGTCCTGCGTTAGATCCACGGTTGATTCCTGAGACTATTAAATCAGGAGGATTGGTAAGGATCTTACTGGTTGCCAGCCTCACGCAGTCTGCAGGTGTTCCTGTAATTTTCCAAGCGGGAGTGTCAGTATGCCAGTCAACTTTATGGATGTGGATCGGATCCCAAAGGGTAAGGCACATTCCAACGCCTGATTTTTCTGTAGCGGGGGCAACTATGGTAAGATCGCATGTGTCTTTTAGTGCATTCCATAGGTGGCGAATACCCGGAGCATGAATGCTGTCATCATTGGTGATTAAAATTCTGGGCTTTTTAAGCATAAGGGCCTCTTTTAAAAGTTGCAATTATAGCGGAATCAGTGATCTTTTCCTAGCCAGAAATCCTTTGCTAAAGGGATTTTAGAGGCCTAGCCTTAGGCGTTTCTGTCAGCTTAGATATGATCACAATGCTTAAGAAGCTTATTATGAATGCGGGTACGATCATAGGGATGTCGATAGGTATGTGCTTGCCAATGTAGGGCCAAACAGCTGAAATTCCCCCTCCGAGCAATATTCCTGCCCATGCTCCAAATTTATTGATGCTTTTAGAGTAGAGGCTAAGAAGTAATAAGGGGCCAAAGGCGGCTCCTAGACCTGACCAAGCGTAGAGTACTAGGGAGTAAATTGTGCTGAGCTTTCCATAGGCAATAAGAAAGGCGATGAGAGCTACAATGATCACTCCAGCTCTGGAGACGATCAAGAGCTCTTTTGCAGAAGCTGTCTTTCTGAAAATCCGTTTGTAAAAGTCTTCAGTAAGGCTTGATGATAATACTAGCACTTGCGAGCTCATCGCATTAATTGTTGCAGCCAAGACTGCGCACAAGATCAGTCCGATGAAAAAAGGATGGAAGGTTTCTTTGACCATTTCTATAAATACTTGTTCTGAATCTGCAAGACCACCACTAAAGAAGGAGATCCCCACAAGCCCAACTAGAGTTGCGGCTGTTAAAGAGATAACCATCCATGTCATTCCGATGAGTTTAGCTTTGCCGATTTCATGGACATGACGTATACCCATAAATTTAGTGATGATATGAGGTTGGCCAAAATAGCCAAGACCCCAACCTAGAATCTCTAAAACTATAATAAAGAGGGTCTTTGCAGAAAAATCGGGAAGTAAGCTTGTCGTTAGGTCTTTATGGCTGATTTCAGCGATCATGGTATCCCAGCCGCCAATCTTTGGTAAAATATACAGAGGGACAAAGATGATTACGCACATCAGGAATAAACCCTGAAAGAGGTCGATCCAAGCAAGGGTTAAATAACCTCCGATGAATACATAGGGTATTACAATAAGTATCCCAAGAAAGATTCCAATGGAATATTCTATGTTGAAGAGGGTTTCGAGTAAAAGCCCAAGACCTACAAGACCGGCCGATATGTAAATGGTATAAAACACAAGAGACATGATAGCGGTGAATATTCGAATAGTGCCTGATGTATCAGCTAGGCGACTCTCGAAAAAGGAAGAAAAAGTAAGGCTGTTATATTGTTCTGTGGCTATGCGAATTTTAGGAGCTACCAGCTGCCAATTTAAAAACATAAAGGTTACCAGACCAATTGCAGCCCATCCCTTAAAAATGCCTCCCATAAAAATGGCTGCAGGGTAGCCCATAAAAAGCCAGCTGCTCATATCGCTTGCGTGAGCAGCAAGTGCTGTAAGCCAGTAGTTCATCGACCTGCTGCCAATAATGAAATCGGTTGCAGATAGATGCTTTCGATAGGAAAGTATGCCAACAGTTAGGAGTGCGGCAAAGTAAAGTAAAATGGCTGTTAATTCGTATAGGTACATAGGGCCCATAATCAGTAGTATTTATTTTTATAAAGCCATTTTTTGCAATTTACGCCAATAGGTATTTATTTTTTTTAAGGTGAAGTGGTTTACTGGAATTACTTTTTCAAGGCCTTATCGGAGGCGTAAAGTAAGCTTGCCAGTGAAAGGTTAGTCCGAATATTGGGGTAGGTTTCTTCTAGTAAGGAGATCAAGTTGTCGGTTTTTTTTCTTAAGGAGTCCTGACCTACAGGGCACTGGCAGGTGATTCTTGCAAAACCGTGTAGTTTTGCAAATTCCCGGATATCATTTTCTGCCACATAGATCAAGGGTCTGATGATAGTGATCCCAAAATCAATCATGGGAACTTTTGGCAGGTTCGCTGCGAATTCCCCTTTGTGAAAGAGGTTCATTAGCAGGGTTTGTATGCTGTCGTCTCTATGGTGACCAAACGCAATAGTGGTGGCGCCAACTGCTTTTGCCGCATCAAAAATGAGCTTTCTTCTTTCTCTAGAGCAGCTGTAGCACTCTAGAGTTTCTCTCTTTTGTTTTGATATGCAGCTAATAAATTCCACATCTAGCTGCTTGCAGATCCCTTTTAAAAAAGATTCGTTGACGCCGGCTCCGCAAGAGAATTCTCCTCCCACATGAATGGCGTGGATTTTAAGCTCTGGAAAGCCCCTGCCAGAAATTGCTTTTAACATGAAAAGCATTGCTAGGCTATCTTTCCCTCCGCTTAGGGCAATGGCAATGGAGGTTGTATTCTCCAGAAGCTTAAAGTCATAGAGGGCCTTGCGGCACATGCTCTCGATTTTTTTTCCGAGCTTGGTCCAGGGAGGGGAGGCAATAGGTAAAGAAATTTGTAATAAGTTTTCTGTCATATAGTGGTATTTTACAGGAATTAGACCCTAATTTTCTATAGGGAATTTGAACTAGACCTTATCAGTTTTTTGAGGTACAATTAATTGCGATTATAACAAAAAGAGGGTTAGATGGATAATGTAGGACGTAACGATCCCTGTCCGTGTGGTTCCGGGAAAAAATACAAGAAATGCTGCGAGAGTAAAAACTCTCCTCAAAAAACTGAGCCTAAGAAATTAACAGCTGATAGGATTTCTTCTGTAATGCAAGGGACAAATAACCTTTCTCAGTCGTTTTTCAAACGCACCGTTCAACCTATTTCTCCTACAGAAACTCAAGCTAAAGATTTGAAAATAACAAAACAAAGCTAAAAAATGTTGTCACGAAAGTGAGCATTTGTTATAACGTTCACTTCTTCCCGCTGGTGTAGCTCAATTGGTAGAGCACCCGACTTGTAATCGGACGGTTGAGGGTTCAATTCCTTTCGCCAGCAAATCTTTGTGGGGGTGTCGCATAGTGGCAATTGCGGGGGACTGTAAATCCCCTACCTTCGGGTTTCGTGTGTTCGAGTCACACCGCCCCCATTTTTCATAGATAAATTCACCTTGAAAATTATTCCTCAAAAAAACAATAAAATCAGCGTTGAATGTTTGCGATTTTACGCTTTTTATCCTTCCTTAAAAGGGAATGCTTGTTGTGAGACATGCTTAGTTGACCACTATAAGTCCCGTAAGGGGATTTGGGGGAGCAATCTCCCTTTTTTAACAATTTAAAAGAGGAGCGGCATTTCCTCCCCATTCTAAAGTATGGGGTCTCCATGCCGTCATATAAGATGAATGAGAATTTTAAGATACATCCTTCTGCCGGCGTTCATCCTTCCGTAATTATGGTCTAACGAAGGGTGGCTCTGGTAACAGGCTCCTCTACACTCTCTATAAACCAGTTTATTTCTTGAATTACATTTTGAATATCTTTTGAAAGTCCTAGATATATAGCTCTTTCCCCTAAGTTTTTTAGATGTGCTGTCCAGAATTTTTTTAATGACTTAAGCTCATGATCTTCAAAGTTAATAAGTTCTAAGATGGTACCGCGATGATGAAATGTGCTTTTTATGGTTTCTGATAAGTTTTTAGAATTGACCATATGTGATTCTCGTGTTAATAAAAGTAAATCATGATAGTCTTTCACTCGACTGTTAGTCGATCCCTTAGAAATGACCGTTTCCAGTTTTTCTGCAAAAATAGTTTCGAGAGGGTAGACCATCAAGGAAATTTCACTTTCAAACATCGGTTTGTTTTCATATTGGAAAAGATAGAGGTCTCGAAGAATGGGGGTAACAATATCTCCTATTCCTACGTCGATTTGGATGCTGCCTTTCATGCGACCAAAATTAGCCTGTAGGCTGATTCGATAACCGGCGTAGTCCATGTGAGGTTGTTCTAAAAGCTTTATACCAGAAAATTCGAAGAAGAATCCATCTTTTAATTCTATTGAGATAATTTCTTTAATTACAATTTCGATGCTGTTTTTGTTGGCACTTATTTTTGTGAGTAAAAAATCGAGATCGCTTGTTTCTCGGCCTAGTTCTATCATATAAGCAAGGAGAAAGCCTCCTTTAAAGATGAACTTTTGTGTGTGTTCTGAGCGGGATAGTCTTGATAAGAACCGTTCAAGAAGAAGCCTCTTCCAGCATTCGTGAAAGTTAATCTCTTTGTCTTGGGAGATAGTTTGAAGACAGTTTTTGAGAGTTTGTTCATTCATGTTGTTGCCGTAAGGAGGTATGGAGCAATGTTAAATCTAAGTTTTTTAGCATAGGACTGCAGTTTTCTAAGTTCAAGTTTCTCGGCTCCTTTTTTAGCTAAAGCCATTTTTAGTGCTTTAATGGCAGTCTCTTGACTCAGAAGTCTGAAGGAGTCTATAATAGTCCGTTCTCGATCAAATATAGCAATGTGAATGCCATTTAAATTGATTTTTGTTTTTCCTAATTCTACGTTGCGGAGCCTTACGATCCTGACTCTGTTATCTTTAGCAATTGAAGTACTATTAGAAACTGCAATCCAATGCTCTCGCGGAATTTCATCAGTAAGGTCATAAATGGCTAGTGCAGAAATAAGGCAGGTTATTCCTCCTGGCACGGAATTTACAGCTTCGATTAGGTCTTCCCATTGGAAATTTTCAGGGGATCCTTGATAGTCGGCGCTTTGATAAATACCACGACCAAGGCGCTTGATTAGCCCTTTTTTTATATAGTACGCAAGGTGTTCAGCGAAAACCCCAAGTTTTTTACTTTCTTCTATGGTGAACGAAGGCTTTGTAAGTAATGTCTGAATAGCGCTAAGTCTAGTCGGTTTTTTCATAAATGATCTCCTTTATTATTTTTAGCACCAACACTCAATAATGTCAATTGAGTGTTGGTGCTAAATCGATGTTCGTGCTAACATGAAACAAAAATTACGCAAATTTTACGCACTCGGCCAGCTACGGCTGGTGTAAAAGAGACTAAAGTGGCATAATGGATGCATCATTAACTCGTTGATTCTATTGAGGCTGTCTAATGTGGTCTATTCTGGTTGAGAATTATGAAGGGACTGTAAATCCCCTACCTTCGGGTTTCGTGTGTTCGAGTCACACCGCCCCCATTTTTCTCAGAAAAAATCCGCTTTAAATTCTTACTAAATTATCTTCCGTAATAGTTCCTCCTTAAACTGTAAATAGTGCACTACTGGCACGCTTTAGAGTTGTAGTGTTAGCTTGCAAAAAATTGTTTGCGTGGCCATATCACAATCTCTTGAAAACATGTCTATTGAATAAGACTCTCTATCTTAAAAAAACCATTTGAAAAACCATTGCAATAATATTTTTACATAGCATACGCTACGTAGCTTAAATTTAGTATTTTTGACCCCAAACATTGGAGAGTAAATTATGGTTTTTTGGAAATCTAGTCTGATAAGAAATTGGGCTGCAGTTTTTCTTCTTCTGCCTTTTGCAGAAGGAATTTCTTTAGATCCTGCGCCTATGCAGAATTACTGTCCGATGGTAATTGTCAATTCCACAGGACAGCCTGCGAGTAAGGTGTATTTTGTAGTGCATGGGAATGATCTAAATGGGATTCCTTGCTTTATAGTGCCGGATAAAACCACAGGTATATGTTCCTTTCAATATCCATCTCCGACCGGATCTCCCAGCTCTATTGATGTGAGCGTCACTTTATCTGAGCTGCCGGTTGCAACGAATACCACTTATTCATCAGATGCCTATCTGATTTATGTTCCTGCTAATAGTGCATCCAGGGGATATTTTTCTATTAACAATCCTATGTATCTAGCAACAGCGCTCAATCCTGCCTTAGGAGTAATCGGTGTTACAGATGCTTCTGTGACTACTTATTCAGACCCTAATTTTTATACTGTTTATCAAGATTTTGAGTTTGGTCTTGTCAATACGAATAAAAATCAAGATTCAAGCTTGGGACTATATTGCAACCTTTCTTGGGTGGATTATTTCTGCCTTCCGATGCAGCTATATACTTATAGCTATAGTACATCGGGAAGTACCCCTATTGTTCTTGATCCGATAGCCCTTCCTGCAGGAACTATTGCTTCTATGAGTCGAGCTACATTACTTACTAATGTTCAAGGCAAGCTTACAGGTACCGGTATTCCTACTTCATGGGAACATCTATCAGTCCCTTTTTATAGTAATCCCTATACTGATACGACCCCTGCCACAACTGTTCGAATACTTGCTGCAAAAAATAGTATCGCTTTAGGAACGAGCTCTAATAGGTTTACAGGAGGTGCGGTGTCACTTACGTGGTTTGATCCTACTTATGCAACAAGTAACAGCACCGGTCCTTCTACTGGAAAAAGTTTTATGAAGGAGGTATATGACTATTATAAAACGCATACTTTTTATACTCGGATCGTTCCAGCAGATGTTAGCGGGGTAACAGTATATTCGATTACATCCGATCTTACTACGGATTTAACGTTGAAGTTTACCGGTGTTGATTCATCAGGGGCATCTATCGGTCCAAACTATACCCTTCTTTTAGGAAATTCTCCTTACAATAATGGAGGGCTTACTACAGAAAAGTTATTCAGCGGAAGTGGTCCCGACTGGCTTTTTACTTATACGGGTCAGGGAACTGATAGCATCGCTTATCCCAATGAACTTGCTAAAGTTGTAAGCGCCTTATTTTCTATAGGATATTGGCCTTATCCATCAGCTACAGGTTATACCACTACAGGAATTTGCGATGTTCAACTCTCCCCGAATCCCAGCTGCCTTCCATCAGGTCCTACCTGTCCGTTTCTAACAGCAAACTGTGGGTTCTGGTATTTATTGTATTTCCAAAACCCTAACAACTTTGCCTCTGGCCTTTGGTACAACTTGTATGATTATGCGATGCATCAATATATGATTAGCTCTTCAACCAATAGTCCTTCCTGCACAAATGGTTGCGTTCCAACCAATCCTTCACTTGGTCTTGGGTATGCCTATGATTATGATGACTTATTAAATATGAGCGGTCTGATTGGGGGAATTGCAACACAAGATTTGTATGGCAATCCTTCAGAATCTGTTAATGCTGTACAGCCTTATGCAGCCATTGTTTTAGGGACTGTTGAAACAAGTACCATCCCTGTTTTGAATGCTAATAGTTATAATTACCAAGTGACAGTAGGTGCCGCTCCCGGTGGAGCTACAGTGACATTTACTTATTATAACGCCGGCGGCATCAAACAGACAACGGTTGCTTCAACAACAGCAACCACTTCTCTTGGGCAGGTATATGTAACTCCCTCGCAGCCTTTTGAAGTGGAGTTTTCTTTTGAATCAAGCGATGTGAATTATCCTTATAATTACCACTCTACTTTTTCTATGGACTTGCAGCACCAAATTGCTGTGCCGACAGGAACCGTTTTTACAGGATCTGATCTTTCCTATCAAACAGGTATTGTATTTAGCATAACGGGTGGAACGACTGCCAATCCTCAATTTACCCTCAATTTTAATAGTCAACCTCCGGCTTGGCCTGGTTGATCTGATCTGGTATAGTTGCAAAAGTTTTCATAAATAAGGCCCATTCATTAAAAAATAAATTTTAATGAATGGGCCTTAAATGTTAGAGTCCAATTTTTTGGGGGATAACGATGAAACGCTCTAATTTCGCTTTTTTAACGATTATTAACGCTCTAGCTGTATTTACTCTAGATGCTAGCACGCTCACATGGACGGGAGGTGCTGGTAATAACTTAATGAATACTGCTGCAAACTGGAGTCCAGCTCAAACTCCTGCGGATGGTGACTCGTTAATCTTCCCTTCTGGATTGACTCCTACCATCACAAATAACCTTTCTATACCCTTTATTCTTGGTGTAGGTAGTTCTCTTAGTATTTTAGATGACTATAAGATTAATGGTGGAACCTTCCAGGTACCATCAGGAGGATCGACCATTACTTATGGAAGTAATAGCTCCACAGTAAACACTGCATTTTCCTTAGTAGGTACCTCTGTTTTTAATAGCAATTCCTCTGGCAACACCCTTGGCGGACAAATTACGGGAACAGGCGCCCCTACGCTACTTGGATCGATTATTCTTTCTAATGGTTCCTCTATTGCTCCTAACAACTACTCGGGAATTACCTCGGTGG
>JAPLSW010000021.1 GCA_026398435.1 Chlamydiota bacterium
GTACGCTACTCATGTGCGTAGACGATGCAACAGGGAAAATACTAGCCGCCCTATTCGCCCCTTCGGAGGCATTATGGCCCTACTATGCATTGATGAGACAATACGTTCTAAACCATGGAAGGGCGCTGGCTCTTTATAGCGACAAGAATGGGGTGTTTAAAGTGAACAAATCAGGGGCTCTTACAGGTAGTGGGCTCACTCAATTTGGAAGGGCGATGAAGGACCTTGACATAGAGGTTATTTTTGCAAATTCACCCCAAGCAAAAGGGCGCATTGAACGGAAAAATCGGGTATCGCAAGACAGACTGGTAAAAGAGATGAGGCTTCATAAGATTTCGACCATCGATTTTCTACCCGTTTATATAGAAGACCATAATCGTCGTTTTGCAGTAGTTCCGAAAGACCCCAACAATGCGCACAGACCGTTATTATCAGAGCACAACCTTGATCTGATTTTTACTATACAAGAGTTTAGACAGCTATCAAAAAGTCTTGCTGTTAGCCACAACAAGACATTGTACCAAATCAAAACAGAAAGGGACCCATACACCCTTAGAAAAACTAAGGTGCTTATTTATGAAAAAGAGGATAAATCAATAGAGATTTTCTGCAAGGGAAAACCTCTACTGTTTGAGCCCTACAATTCTCAAGAAAAGCAAGGAGGGGAAGTTTCATCAAAAGAACTTAACGAGGTGATCGAAAACCTCATTAAGGTTCAAGAGCAAAAGCAACCGCCCTTAAAACCAAAATACAGGCCTTCATCCAAGCATCCATGGAAACATTGGATAGCTAAAAAGAAAGGGTAGCTAAAGTCTTGTCGGGGGCTACTCGCCCCCTGCACCCCCAGCTCCGCCTAAGGCAGCGGGAAAAAACCGCTACCTTTAGTTTGGAACAGGCAAACCTATAAATATCAATTTTTCTTGAGGGGCCTAAGGCAGCGGGAAAAAACCGCTACCTTTAGTTTGGAACAGGCAAACCTATAAATATCAATTTTTCTTGAGGGGGAGGAATCCCCCTCAAACACCCCCTCTTTCATGGGGAATTAGGGATGCAATTTATGATAGGTTTGTGATAAAATAAATATTATAGCATTTCTACATAATGTTATTAGTTGGTTTTTTAGGACAAAAGGGGACATTTCTAAAAAACTCAACTAGGTGACATTTCTAAAAAACTCTAACAATGTTTATTTTATCAAAATACCTGACAACTTCAGAAAGTTGCAATTATTTAATACCGCCAAATCAAATGCAATCAACATTAACTAACTGACATGCAATAAGATATAGACATAAAAAATCTAAATTTAATTATGATAGACGTATTTATAAGAAGATTTTGCTTAAAAGTTCGAAGAGATAAAAGACAAGAAATAGATCCCCTTGGGATCTGTTTCTACAAGCAGATCCGAAAGGGAGCTTCTCTGCTCTTCATTAAGAGCATGCACTGTGACGACAAGACAGTTCTTATCGGAAAGGTTACAGGTTTTTTTAAGAGAAAATCTTTCCTTCTTTAGTAAACCCTCGTCTATTGAATACTTTGAAGTTTTAATACAGCAAGACACCTCTTTTGCAATAAATGAGCTTACCTGGCGTGCGATGCCTGTTGCATCATCACCTCCCATAGAAACAGGAAGCAAAATATCGGGTAGTGGCCAAGGGAGTCTACATAGTTGGACAAGCATTAGGGAGCCGATATTTTTTTGTATTTTACTCTCAGATAGGTGAGCAACGAGTGATCTTGCCGGCCCATACCCTTCACAGACGGCCGCTCTTGGAGCTGCTTTTCTCTTCTTGCAGGCAAAGCATAACCCCTCTTGCTCGATAAAACAAATAGGACATCTAGTAGATAGATCAATCAGTTCAATATTTTCTCGGCAGTGCGCGCAGAGAAAGCCTTGCGATGGCTCGGCGCAGCTTATGCAGAGAGTAGGAAAGCAGAGCTCTGAAACGGAATGTAGGAGTGGCTTAGAGATTGCCTTCAACATTTGTTAAACTATATTTAGGCTTTTCAAGGGTTCCCCTAATAGAGACAAGTAGTGACTCTGACCATTTTAGAAGGACGTGTTGTTTCATTTTTAAATCTACATGCCAGTTGCCCTCAAAATCTATATAGGCCGCTGTATCTCCACTTAAGAAAAATTCAGATCTTCTCGATTCACTATAGGAATTTTTAAGCTCTAAGAAAAGACATCTCCCCTTGCCGATGGTAAAATCAGCCTCTCCACAGATCGGTGTTAAAAGCCCTGTGTCAAGACCAAGGTCTTTAATCATTTCTAAAGGAATATCCAAAAGGCTAAATTCTTTTTTGTTTGAATTGATAAACTGCAAAGCGCCATTACCGGTAAAGCTCTTCTTGTCTCCAACAACTCCGCGAAAATCATAGACACTCAAATTTTTCAGAACGAACGGCTTCTCTGCTGATTTTTTTCCATTTACTATAAGAAGACTTGGCCTGAACTCCCTTATGTGACCAAGGGGCATAGAAAGAGTCCATTTATTGGTAAAGGGATCCTTATCTACTTGGCATGTTTTTATCGAGAGCTGGCCGCAGGGGTCTTCTATCTTAATATCTTCAAGGCTTACCTTTTCAGGAGATATATTTGCTTTTACCTGGAGGGACTGGAGGGTAAAGCCCAGAAGCTGACATTTCTCTGCTTTAATATCCCCCTGAAAAGCAAACTCTTGCTCTTCATTTTCTGGCAAAAAGAAATGCCCTTGCATCGTATAGCCACTTCCGAGCTTCATGGTAGAGACAATTTCTTTCACCTTTTGGGAAAGAAGAGAAGAAGCATTGGTAAAGTCAATTTTCACAAAGCCAAAAAAGGAGCCATCACTAATGTGCTGGCTCTTTTGCAAGTTAGCCTCGAGTCCCAAAAGCTTACCCTCGATCCTTAAAGGCTCATAGGTCCCTTTTTTCTCTTTGCATAAAATTTTTAGCCCTTCAGATTCTAAAGACTGGCGCATGAGTACATACAGGGGAGCATCTTTACTAAATTCTTTCTGGACATCACAGAAGACAGGAACCTGACCCATGAGCATCTTAGCTCTTAAGTGAAGTGATGTAGCGCTAATCTGGGCTCTAGGGTCTATAAGATTGTAATCCTTACCGCCAGCTACATAAACACCTGGTTTAAGAGCAAGCTGAGCTTCGAGCTCTCCCTTGCTTATTTTAACATCTCCACTAAGCTCCCAGTCCCCATCTTTTTTCATCGTAGATACATCGCTTGGAAGGATACCGGAAAGGGCTAGCTCCTTCGTCCCCCTAGGAGTAAGAGAGAACTTGCATTTATTAAGAGATACATCTCCCTCGGCAAGAGAATAGGTGAGGGTGTCGATCTTCACCTTAGAAAGCATTTCACTACTGCCTTTGACTAAAGCCACAAGCTCCAGGCCCTTAACAAAAAAACCTTTCCCCCTATCATAAGAAAGAGTTAGATCCTGCTGCCCCTTTACATCACAAACTAGAGGATGCTGCAAGGTGGACCCTGTTAGTATCCCCCTCATGTACTTAGCAACTTCTTTTCCCATAACGCTTGAGGAAAATGAGTAGCTCAATCTTGGAACATCGAGGAGTTTACTTTGCCGGTTAAATGAGGCTTCAAGCTCGAGCTTCATATCGGAGCTTGCAAATTTCAGCTGCGCTATTTTCACCATTTCTTCTGAAATTTGGAGCGTTGCTTGGCAATTAGACTGGTTCCACTTTAGGCTTTCTATTTTCCAGGTCGGACTCTTATATAAAGCGATAAGCTCGCAGCGTGCTAAAGGAGATCCCTTCCATACGAGCTCTTCACTTTCTAGCTGCACGCGGAAAGAAGAATGTTCCTTATATGACAACTTAGCCGTTACATCACCTTGTAAAGACGGAAGGTTTTCCTCTAGCCACGATGCAGTATCAACGGGTAGCGCTTGCATACCTTGAATTTTCTCAAAAGCCTCTTTGCGAGTGTTATCTGTAAAAGAGGCGCTAATATCGATCTGTTTCAGGCTAAAATCTTTTCCCATTCTGCAATTTTCAAGAGTTAGAGGAAGGGAAAAAACTGTAGTTTTTTCTTTGTCAAAGGAAAGTTCCACGTCTTGGGTAAGTTTTACGCTACCACAAAGGGTAAGAAGGTTTTTTATACTGTCATTTACCTGTAAATTAAAGGGACTGTCCTTTCTTGGATCAAAGATAAAATCTGAAAGAGTAGCGGTATAAACTCCCTGCCAAGCACAAAGGGATGCATTCATCTTTTTCAAAGAAGACAGCCCCGTTGAGGAATCAAAAGAAAGCTCACACTGCCCCTTTTCTAGCTTTAAAAAAGGAGAGATCTCATAGGCCACTTGCGTTAAAGAAGCCGCCACCTTCCAATGCCATATCCACTCTTTTTCTCCCCGTTGAAGAAGGATCGTAAGTCCACCGGGAGGAAGGGCAAAGGTTCCCTTCAATTTCTCTGCGTGGGGGCCTATCATCTTCTGCGCAAGACTTAAGTTGCAAAGCTCCTCTAGCCGCCCTTCCATAAGGGCCGTTTCAACAAACAGCCCTTCATGATCAAAATACAAAGAAAAAGGAATCTGTATCCCCTCACAAGCCGCAAGTATTTCCTGTCCTTTGAGCTTATGATCCTGCCAGGTAAAGCGCCCCTTTATCCCTGTGAGGGTAAACTCGGAGGATCTATCCGCAAAAAATCCATCTTGCAGCTCCAAAGCCCCCATGGCCATATGGTTTCTACAATCATAGGTAAAAAAGGCCTCTTTGATGGGACCTGTGCTTAAAGCCATACCCGATTTTTCGATAAAGAGATCTTCCGACTCCATCTTTCCCTGTATTTTTGCAAGGGAAAGGGTCATATCTGTAAGCACCTTTCCACTTACTGTGAGATCGCTTCCTAAAAAAGAAAGGAAGGGAGCATAGACCACTTCACTTAAAGCATTAGCGTGTAAAGAGCCCTTAACATCTGCAAAACTAGGGGGCACATATTTGCCATTTCGTTTAAGAGGCACCTCGGCAGAAAAGACAAGTCCGCTTTCCTCTACAGAATCATGCTGGAATTTTGTCTTCCCTTGAAAAGCTAATGAAGATCCCTTTATAGACAGGTCTATAGTGGTAATCATATCTGCATCCTCTTTCCCACAAAGAGAAGGGTCAAATAGAGCTAAAAGGCTTTTCCAAGAAGAGGTAATATCGATCTTTGAGTGAAGGGCATTAATGGGGCCACACAGGCTCATAACAAGCTGCCCTTTATTCCAGAGGGAAGAGCAAGTTGAAGGCTCAAAAATATTGTCATGAAAATTTACGGACATCCCTACATCGGTGATATGTACATCCCCTTTGTCAAAAGAGCCCTTAGTAGCTTCGAGCTGCAATTCTTGAAGATGCCATCCATCCTTTCCTTTAACAAGGTGTCCATCAGACATAAGCCCATCGACACAGCAACGAGCATCCCCTGAGAGTAAAACACCTGCATCCTCCATCTTCAAGCGGTTCCAATGGATGCTTTGCAAAGCATGATGTTCTATCTTTGCAGTAACTGATCCTTGAATATCTGCGGCTGCAACTTGGAGCTTCTCCTTAAAAAAGGGAGCCGCAAGGATTAATGCCTCAGTGTTTACTTGGAGGAAGTCTGCTTGGACTACATACGCATGAGGGTGGATCTTACAAAAAGAAAGAATAATTTCTGCTTTATTTTTTTCCGATGTCGACAAAAGACAATCACTACGTACCCAGAAACTCCCATCTTCATGGATCACACCACTTGAATGGAGCTCGAAGGGCATTTCCTTAGCATCCGTTGTTAATAGGGCTGAAAGGTTAAGTAAGGGGTCTTGCGAGGGGGTAAGAAGTATTTCCCCCTTTGCCTCTTTGACCTGCAAGAATTTTTGATTTTTTCCAGAGAATTCCCCTCCAGAAAAAACAAAGTGTCCTTCTGTTTTTTTCCATAGCGTTGTTTTTTTATCTAGAGGAGCCACATTCATCGCAGGATAGGAAAAGTAACCGCTACAAGAGCCCATCTTGCAGGCCCCCTCTTTTCCTTCTGCGCTAAAATTCTGCAGATCGATTTCCCCAGAAAACGTCTGTATATCCTTAGCTTTGGTAAGAGTCACAGCCCCCTTGGCTTTAAGCCGGCCCTTCAGTCCTTCCGGATAAGAAGGCTCGATAAGAAGGCGCGCTAAGGGCTGCAAAATGGTGAGATCATCAGACTCCACTTGCACATTGGCAGCTAAAGCCCCCTCCTCTTTAGACAAAGAAAGTACGCAAAGAGGAGACACATTAATATCTTCCCTGTCAGAGAGTTTAAATTCACCGATATTGCCGGGAGCACCATCAGAGAGAAAAGAAAAATACAAAGGCTTTTTTTCCTCTTCCGGCATAAGGATCGTTCCCTTTTCTATCCGTAAATTGATAGAAAATCCGTCATGGGGAAAGACCAGACCTAGGAAAGAAGAGCCTCCGGCTCTTTGTCCTGTACTTGGTAGTTTAATCTCCGGATTTTCGACATTGACATAGTAAGAAATGTTGAACGGAAAAATCTGCACGCAGGAGTAGATATCGATCTCTTCTACTTTAATTTCCATTCCCTTGGAAATAAAAGACACTCCCTGTAAAAAAAGATGTCCCCCGCTATTTTTCCTCTGCTCTATAACAAGTTTAGAATGCATTTCTTTCGGAAGAAAAGAAACGAGGTAAATATCGAGAACATGAGAAGCAATTTTATCTCTAAAAAAAAGCAAAGAAGATACGAAGATAAACACAAAGAGGATCAATGGCCGTCTATTGCGCTTTTTAGGAGTCTTGCGTTGTTTTTTTTTCGACATAAGTAAAGATGATGTTATCCATGGAGCTCTATTTTTTAAGAGTACCCATTTTCTTTATATATGCCAAGAGCTCTAAACAAATGAGAGTAAAAATAAAAAATATTTTCTTAAGGTTTACCTTGACTTGCATGCAAGAAGATAGAGTATATTATTTTTAATAGTTTAAGGAGGACACATGTTAAAAGGATTCAAGAAGTCAAATATACAGGCATTTTTACTAGCTTCCTGCCTGATTACATTGGATGGATATGCAGATACCTGGAATCCCGATCCAGCACTAACCATTAATGCTTCTTTTGGCTCTAATAGCCCCTCGGTTTTTTCTTCTTGTAATAGCCTCACCGGCAACTTTCTGGCTACGTGGTTACATACCGGCGATTTTTTCCCGTATTATTCGATCTATAACCATACCACTTCTCTTTGGGGCCCTCCTCTTCCTATTATAAGTGCTTCTGCGGGTGCCACAGGTACTATGGCCTTCTCTGCTTTTGATAGTTCGACCGGGAATTTTCTTGTGACATGGCAAAATGGGACTGATATATCCACTAATAACGCACCGTTTTATTCACTTTACATAAACGGAGCATGGTCAGGTCCTGCAGCGA
>JAPLSW010000064.1 GCA_026398435.1 Chlamydiota bacterium
ACGAAAAAAACAGCGATCTTCTTAAATGCATGCGACATAAGGGCCCTCTCTTTTTTTTTTTTCTTTCGGCAGTTTAGAATTTCTTAGTGAATCACGCTACAAAAATATAGGTAAAAATCTTGAAAAGTCAAAAGGACTATCTGGAATGGCAGGATTCTTACAAGAGGAAACATAGAAATTTGGAGAGGCTGTTACAAGACAAAAAAAAGCTTCCCAAAACAATTGTTTAAGGGAAGCTTCACTTGTTTTTAAATTTTTAAATTACTAAGTAGATCCTGTTGCAGTTGAATCTAATGATTCAGGGCTACTACGTGCAGTATCTGCTAATGACCCAGAGCTACCCAAAAGCGGCCTTGGACTTGGAGAGTGTATATCAAATGACTGTTGTAATTTTCTGTTCACTGGCACGCCTGGACTGCTCCCTGCTCCACGAGGTGAAACTTCATCTCCATAGGAAGTTAGGAATGCATGATGCCATTTTTCAATCGAAGCTAGTAGAGGGGCAACTTCCGCAGCGGCGGCTCCCCCAACGGTTGGACTTGTCGTGACAGCCTTTATATCTTCGAGGTATATATCATATAGCGCCGAAGCATGAAGGGGATCTTGCGCTGCTGGTAAAAATGGCACTCTATCCCCGATATAAGAACCTACAACAGGATATATTTCTGCCATAGTGTGACATGCCCCAAATATCATATAAGCATGGATCATAACACGAAGTTCTTGAGCTTCGCTTGGAGTTACTTCTCTATTTAATAATGACTCACAGGCAATCATAATATCAGATGTTGTGCCAGAATGAGCCCCTGCGGTAGGCAGATCGGAGCTTCGATTTTTATGGCTTAATCCCTGATCGGGTAAAATCCAGTTATCTATTCCGGATACGTGCTCATACGGATTAGCTCTTATAAGTTCAGCTAAACCAGCGAATGAAAGTGGAAGGTTATCTAGGTCACCGGTGAAAATACCCGCTCTATAGGTATTTGGCATTGGTTTATCTTCACGACTACTAATCCCTTCTAAAGCTTTTGTTATAATGTCCAACTGAGACATTCCCTCCACAGTTTCAGCTAATCTACCGTAGTCTTCCTCATTAAGGCTCCCCCTGCAGATAATAGTTCCGCCAGCATCAAAAGTTCTGCCAGAATATATTTGAACTTCGCTTCCCTCTTTCTTTGGAACCAGACTTAAGTCATGTTCAAGTGGGATAAACTTATCACCCACTATGATTCCCTTAACAGCAGCAGTCTGATCCACATGGAAATTACAATTAACTGCCGTAGGAAATCTCTGCTCTCTATGTCGCTCGGTATCGAAATGAACATTACGTCCTAGGTATTGAGCATCCAAGAGCCTTTCACTAAAATCTTGCCCACCTAGGATTCCTACTAACAAAGCTCTATTTGCTGCAATTTCAGGCTTGGTGCTTAACTCCAGGTCCAAACTATCCTTATGTGCCACAGGTATAGCGGGTAATAAATCTGTTAACATCTCACCAAACTCACTAAGAGCTAGGATTTTAAGAAGCATCTCATCTCTAGAATATTCCGTTTTTTTCAATACATTAATGATGGTGTTTAAATTATCTATAGGTGTTACGGACCAAGCCTCTGCCCCACGATATCTACCTAAAAATTTCCCCTTGGGATTCCCTGGATTCATGTTAGCTAGGATTGCTTTTTGTAATACATCCATGATCTTTACATCTTTTCCTTTATAATGAACCGTTGCTTCAGGATGGCTTTCAGCATAATCTCTTAGGAGCTCTAATTTAGTTGCCAATAGGCCAGCCATCACATTGACTCTAGTTACACATGCAACTGGCGGTTTAGTTAACACTTCTAGAGATACAGCTGTTTCAAAAAGAGAAGATACGACTCGATTATTTAGGTTATCTCTACCAGTTGATTGGGTCGAAGCACTGGAAGCAGAGGCTGCACTTGCAAGAGAAAGCTCTGAGCCACCTTCTGAAGTCCTTCCGAGAGAAAACATTGAATCTTGGTCTCTTGCGATAGTAAAATCTTGATGGGCACAGACTCCTCCACTTAGAGATGGATCAAAAAATGAAAATTGAAATCCTGGTACTGGTACATGATCGGCTCTACCTCTAAGACTATCTAGGATCACAGTACCTTGCGGAGCTATTGCTTGACTAACGAGTAATGAATTAATAGCTACTGGGGGCTGCGTAGAACTAGCCTGACTTGCAACCAATGAATAAGCCCCTTGTGGCGCCACTTGGCTAACTGGAGAAGAACTTGTCATATTAACATCCTTATTATAAATATTAAATCAATCTTATGTCGTTAATTATATTTAATTAACATTTAGATTTGATAAATTTATAATTAATAATATAAAAAACTCTTAAATCACTAGCCAGAAGCATAGGCTCATTTGCAGAGAAATTGCTTAAAGGATATTCAAACCCTAAACCACTGATTCGCAATGAATTACAAATAACACTTTTGCGACCACAATTTATTATATGAACGGATTAATAATATTAAGAATATCAAATGACAGGTATTTGCTTCAGGGATATGGTCTATTTTAAACTAAATCTTAGCTTCGCCAAGAACAAGGCTCTCATTTTTTGGATATACCAAAAAAACGCACCATTTAATTAATTAAGTAAATTAACCTTTATAATATTTAATGAATTTATTGAGACAGGCAATGGTTTTTGTTGCTTATTTCATTTTTATATTTGTTTTTTAACTTATTTACATAATCAGCAATTCCTACTAGGTTGTAATCGACTGAATCAGAGTTTATTGTGACAGTTGCGTTCGTAAAATCCTCAGTAAATTCCGGACCAAAATCATCCGAAATGCCCCCTTCCGCAACATTAAAGTCTCCTGTAGGAGGGCGCACTTAGCACGCCGTTGCACGGAGAGCCAGCAGCAATCGCTATTAAACAGCTCACCGTTAATTATAAAATTGTAATAATATTTTTTTACATTTATAATTAAGATAGAAATCTATTTGCAATAAAAGGTGATATTATGAGTTCAGTAGGCCCAAATCCAAACGGTGTAGGTGGTCATTCTCCTACAAATCAGAATCCACCTGCCAGTAGAACATCGGAGACTTCAACTGTTTCGGCAGTTGCTGGCCTTCCTATAGGGATTGTCGCCGACACGATTGCTAAGGCATCCAGTGAGGCCCTTAAGCCTTTAGGAGAATCCTACACTGTAGCTCTAGGATCTCCAATCGGTTCAGCTGGAAGGAGCTCTACAGTAGCTCAATCAGTACTAGCAGGAGCGGCCAAGCCAACTTCAGGCGCTGTCTTAATACAAGCATCCAGTTCTAAAAAGCCTGAATTCACAGAAAAGTTGTTAGCTCACATAAGAGCTATCCCTGCTGTTGCACCCCGCTCTGCAGCCATGGAGCCAAATCGAGCAACTGCAATAAGAAAGATGGCTGAATGGACGACAGCGATAAGAGCTAATAATCCTGATTCCATTCAATCAATGAATGACATAATAACGGAATTTTCGGAGAATCCTCAACTTCTTCAAAGTTTAACAATTGCTGATGGCAAACCTTTAGATCTTCAAACTTTAAAAGATCAACTTTCTGTAAAATCAATTGATTTAATTCTCCAAGAAAAAGTGCCTAATAAAACAAAGACAGATGCAATAGCTTTAGTTTCGCAAATAAAAAATCCTGCAAGAAAAGCACAGGCCCTCGAAATCATCAATGCATCGCCGCAAGTAAGAGAAGCGTTACGTAGTTCACCTCAAGTGATTCGAAATCCTGCAAACAATTGCTTCATGGATGCGGCTTTAGTGAGCCTTCTAGGTAATCCTACAAATTATTCCTATATACATGATGCAATGGGTGATATTATAGGAAGCGCTAACTCAGGAAAAAACCCAACAATTGATGGTGCAGACACAGATTTAGTAAGAGAATGTGGAAGCCATCCTCTTGATTCAGATTATACAAGATGGCAGATCAGAGATAATGGGCAAAAAATAACAACATTTTTGAGAATGACTCTTGGAGATGCAGCAAAATGCGCAAAGGCCTTAATCGAAAAGTGGCATGCTGGAGAGGAACTTAATACCGACGAAAGCACTCTTCTTCGCCTTGCCCTATCCAAACTTTCGAATATTGGATATGTTGTAAGTAATGAAGGGGAATTTCCTCATATTAACGATGGAACCCTTACATCGATTTTACCAGGAAATCAGGAGGACAGTCAACAATTTACCTCGGCCTTATTGAATGGTTTAAATGAGCTTGCCCCAGATAAAGCTCAGAGTAATCCCTTTAGAATTCTTGATGGCCTTAGAAGTGCCTACGAACGTAGAACGGATCTTCATCCTATTGAAACTAGACTTTATCCAAGAGAAGAAGTCGATACATCTATGGGTCCTGACATTGACGCCATTAGGGCTGCATGTCCAAATCCAGGAGCAGAAGGACGAAAGCCTGTTCTTAATATGCTATATTCAAACCCTGAGGGAAATAAAGGCACTAACTTCACCCTTTTGCGCTCCCTTATGGAAGATGAAAAAGGATATCAGTTAGATTCGATCGTCTTACGTATGAGTAGTGGCGGTACTTATTCAGGGCACTATGTCACCCTTAAACAGGTACAAGTAGAAGGTAGAGGCGTTTGGCTTAGGTATGATGATCTTTCAACCCCACATGTTAAGGCTTTATCTGCTGACCAAGTAGAAAAAATCCTCCGTGGTGAGGTTACTGGGCAAGCCCCCCTTTCATTTGTTTTTTCTGAGGCTCCTCAGAGGCCCATTTCTGGTGAATTAATAAGCGCATTAGCGTCTGTTGCTCCAGAAGCCCCGGATCGCCCAGCGCAACCTTTTACACATCCTGATTTTGAATTAAAACAAAGATGCAAAGAGTTGATTTCACAGGGACAACTTGATATGGCGATTAAGGTGGCCACAAGGGTACAAAATCCTGTAGAAAGATTTACAATGCATCAGGATATTCAAAGAACTGCCGACTCTGCTCCCGTGACAGGTGAAAGTGCAACAGCAGAATTACCTCCTTTGAAACGATTAGTTCAAACAGAAATCGAGAATGCTAGAGGGCAATTCTCAACTCCTCAAAAAATTTGGGTGGCGTTTGTAAAGCTTTTTAGTTGCTTTAGCACATCCCAACCTAAGGCTCCTACACTTAAAGGACGAGTTACTACAACAACCAGGACAGGCATAAGAGAACCTTTATTGCAAGAGACTGTTACTCCTCCAACAACTACAGGGAAAGCAACTGGTGTTGCTACTGCCATTTTAGCACAGCCTGCAGCTAGACCCTCTGATGCACAACTAGAAGGAAAAGTTAATAGTCTGATTGATCAGCATAATCTCCGTGATGCCTTTACAACTGCTAAAAGTATACAAGATCCTTCCCAAAAATTAAGAGTTCTTGAACGTCTTATTACAGTTACAGCGGCTGACTTTTTTATAGGAGCGGGGCTCTCAACTGAAATGCAAGCAAGTGAGTTTAAAGCCTCCGTCCAAACAGAAATAGCTCCGCTTAAAAAAGCGCCTGCACCCCCAAGCGATAGTCCCAGTACAATTTCAGAGGAATCAACTTCGGATTCAGGAAGATCATCTTCTAGATCAGAGGAACTATCTAGAGGGGCTCCTCCACTGACTTATTGGAATTTCGATGTATTAGATCGGGGTAGCTCAATAGAGCCATCTCCGATTGCATTGATTAAATCTAAAATTGAGGATACTTCGTTCGTTACAGGTGGAACTATAAATGCAATAGGAATTCTGGAGACCTATGTTAATCAAGGTAAATTCAAAAACCCACAAGAAATAAATGAAGCCTGTTTGCTAGTTGGTATGGCAGAGTGCAATACCATTGAAGATGAATCTCAACCTTCGATTGCTCGAAGAGCATTAGCACTGATGGGGGATGGTCCTGAGAAGAGAACACTTGTAGCAAAAATGACAGAAAAAGGCTGGAGTCTTACACCAATAGCTCAAACACCCCCACTGGCATCTGGTCCATCAGGAGGAGTTTCTAGTGCTCCACCCCAGCGACGAAGGGCTGGAATGATGCCTCAATCTATACCATCTGCTCAGACGTCACCAGGTCCAATAGAGGATCTTAGAGAGCCTACACAGGCTCTGACTAAGCTTGATGCAGCTTATAGAGAAATAATGAAAATGCCAGAGAGTGATCAAAAGAATGAGCGAATATTTTGGATTGGAGTTGTCGGGCTTGTAAAAAAAGCAAGAGGTGAGACTGATGGGGAGCTCGTAACTAATTTACTTGCTGCTGCAGAAACTAATAAAAATGCAAGCTTACAAACTCAGTTTATTGAACTTCAAGTTATGGATAAAGATGCACTGTTTAAAGAGTTGGGAGAGATACATGATTGGACTGATCCAGATCCTATTGTAAAAAGCCTTATGCTTCAAATTAAAGAAGGAATTCAACCAAAAAAATAGTAGAAAATCCCCTTGGGATCCTGACTCGGATCTCCATGGGTGCTAATCTGATCCGCCTCATGATGTGTGATTTCCTTATGACATAAGGAAGGGATTTGGGAGGTTTTTTTGAACCTAAGATTTGTAAGATTCTGCGTAAATTAAACGTGAAATTAAAGGATGGATTATATCTATTGAAGAACCGCGCCGCTCGGGTGACCAAGGTGACCCAAGAGAGCCTAGGGAAGATCTAGAAACCACTAAATTTTCAAATATTACAGGAAGGATACTCCCCATGTCATAGGTGATCTACTTGGAGGTAATAGCCAAGGTACCGCTAAGAGTCTCCCAAAAGATAATTCATTCATAGATCTTGAGCTCGGAAAGACTGGGAGTTCTATCGACCAGATAGCGCACTATTTATCTATTAATCTCTTTCAATATTTACAGAGTTTAGGCCGATTTTCTTCTGAATTTAAAGCAATACTCATTATTAGCTTTTTAAGCCTTTCATAAAATTCCCCTTTTAAAAAATCAAGTATTCGATTCTACTCCTCCAAAAAACATTGGAGTCTTTCATGCCTAAAAGTACGCTGCAAACACTGCTATCTTCCCTTGTTCTCTATTCTATGTCAGCCTACTGCGATATAGCATCCGATGCAGCATGCCCTGGACCTCAGACCTATAGAGCAAACAACAAGTCCCTTCCCTTCCTTGATCTCAGAGGTCACGTATTCAATGACGGACGCTTTGCGGCCAATGCAGGCATTGGCTATAGACACCTTTGCAATAACTACGTCTTTGGTGGTAATGTCTTCTACGATTACCGCAACACCAACACCTACCATTACAATCAAATTGGCGCGGGATTGGAGATGCTTACCAAGCGATGGGACTTTCGCATCAATGGATATTTACCAGTCGGCTCTAAACAAAGCCCGTGGTACCAAAATACCTTCGGAGGCTTTTCTGGCCACACCCTTTTAGTAAAAAGAAAACAAGAGTTTTGTATGAAAGGCCTCGATGCTGAAGGAGGAATCCACAGCGACAAGGTAAAATCCTTTAGTTTCTACGGTGGCCTTGGCCCCTACTATTATGAGGGCAAGGGAGTCAACGCCTATGGAGGCAGAGCCCGCCTTGCGGGCTTCTATAAGAGCTATGTCTCTCTAGAATTTACCGACACCTTTGATAACGTCTTCCATAATATCTTCCAAACCCAGGTGACCCTCAGCTTCCCCTTCGGCAGAAAGACACGCTCAAAACAAACTACATCAACCATCGACTGCTCCTCTTTAGCCATCATGCAAGATAGGCTCGTGCAACCAGTGATCCGCGATGAAATCATCGTTGCCAAGCACAGACGTAAAAACTCTCTTGCCATCGACCCTATAACAAAAGATCCCTATTACTTCCTCTTTGTTGATAACACAAGCCACTCCTTAGGCACTATAGAAAGCCCTTACCCGACACTTGATGATGCGATCAATGCCTCAAGCCCCGGAGATATCCTCTATGTCTTCCCAGGAGATGGGACCAATAATGGGCTCAATACGGACGTAGGCTACCAATTGCTAGATAACCAGCAACTTCTAGGAGCTGCAACGCCTTATACATTTCCAACAACAGTTGGCTCGGTGGTAATACCCCCACAAGCGAGCACAAAGCCGTATTTTACGTTTACCACCAACCCCTCTAACTCTGCTATTATTCTGCTAGGGAACAATAACACGATCGCGGGCCTACATCTAGATACTAACCTAGGAACTGACACGAATAATTGCATTGGGACTAATAATAGTACTGTTGAAGACTTAAGCGTGTTTGATAATCTAATGGAGCCTTCAGGATCTAATGATTCTGGTATCGTCCTCTCTGATATTTTAGGAACTGTTCTAGTGAAAAATAATACAATCAATAATGTGACAGCCATAGGTGATGCAGGAATAAGCATTTCATCAACGCCCGGTTTTGACCTTACGGCTATCATTCAAAATAACCTCGTAAGCGGTTTTAATCTAGGCATTGACGTTGAAAACAACTCCACAAGCAACAATCTTTATACCGCAATTGAGAACAATGTGATATCAAATATCCCAAGCGGCAACTTCGGAATCTATGGATATGCGGCAAGCACCGGATCTTCTGTCTACCATATTCTATCCAATACCTTCACACCTGATGATGACCATGCTCTTGCCTTTGCCCATATACAAAATGACTTTGGCTCGCTATGCCTTCGTTTCCAAGACAACGTAGCAGAGGTTACGGGACCGACCTATTCCTTTAAGCAGAACAACTCAAGTACCTTCAATCTTGAGCCTTTCACAGGAAATACTCCAGGTAGCTTCACCGGAACAGGCATCATCACCCCTGTTCCTCAAGGAACCTGCGATTAAGGGATTAAAAACGAGCTAAAGACCTCTCGTACTTTATTTGTCGGAGCTCGCAGGAGCTCCTCAATACGTCCCATGCTCGGCCTATATACCCATAGGCCGACCTTACCTTCTACTGGTAGTTTCCCCTCAAGCCGGCTTGGAGCTACTTGAAACTCTTCCCAACTCATTGTCCTATTCCGATAAGAGCTAACAAGCTGTCTATTTTTCTCCTCGTCACAAAGAAGGGATTTTGTGTAGATCTGCTTCCATACGTGAGGAGGATAAAAGTCGTCGTCAATAGGCTCTTCATTAAAACACTCATAGAGCATGTACTCTACCTCTGCTTGATAAATAGGCTTTGGAACAAGCCCAAATACCAAATATTTGTGAGGAGAATCTGAGGCGCATAGCAGATGAATCCCCCTTGCCTGGCTTGCAATATGTTTTACTACGTACTGCTTGCAATTGGAAAAATAGGCTATATCTCCCAACTGGATTTGGCTTTTATTCTGAAGAAAGCATCTTGGGAATAGCACAGAAAGAGGAGATTGGCTATCGGCTGTTAAAGTCCACCTAAACGGAGAATCAAATCCAAAAAGGATATCGAATTTTTCCTCTCCAAGAAGGTCGAGCAAGGCGAAATAGGACGCTAAATAACATACATTGCCACAATCCAGAAAACTGAGGCCCTCCTTTAGATGCAGCATCGCTTTAGAGGCTCTTATCCCCTCTTTAAGAGAGAACGCATACAGATGCCTGCCTGTGGGGCTGGTAGCGTCTTCTATATGGGTCACGACTTCTTGAGGACCATGGCCATGATATGTGCTGCCTAAATCTACAGAGCTACTTGCAAGAGGCAGATTGCTCAGCCTTTTACAGGCCTTATAAAATTCAGTAGCATACCACACCCCTTTATGCAAAAGAGTGCCGTCAGGATCTTCTGTAGAAGAAAACCGCTCATATGAATCAGCCAGGATTTCCTGCATATGGAAGATCTGCCGGGAAATAAAAGTATCTTTAGTGGATGGCAAAAAAACCTCTATAAAAAAGCCAAAGACCTAAAATCCGAAAGGATTGTAGGTCTTTGGCTCTGAGTTTAAAACAATTTAAGCGAGAGTTATTTCTTTGCAGAGATAAACATCTTGGATCGCATTAAGAAGCTGGACTCCTTCATTCATCGGTCTTTGGAAAGCCTTTCTTCCTGAAATAAGCCCCATACCGCCAGCTCTTTTATTGATAACGGCCGTTTCAACAGCTGTGCTTAAGTCATTATCCCCTGAAGCTCCACCGGAGTTGATAAGTCCAATTCTACCCATGTAGCCATTGGCTACTTGGTATCTTGTTAGATCTATCGGATGGTTTGTGCAAAGGGTTGTATACATAGCTTCTGTCTGCTTACCGAAATTGAGCGCTTTAAAGCCCCCATTATTCTCGGGAAGCTTTTGCTTTACGATATCGGCTTTAATTGTCGCACCGAGGTGGTTTGCTTGACCGGTAAGGTCCGCTGCTTCATGGTAGTCCATCTCTTTTGTTTTAAAGGCAGGATTTCTCAAGTAGCACCATAGTACTGTAGCCATGCCAAGCTCATGCGCCATTTCAAAGGCACGGCTTACTTCCATGATCTGTCTTGAGCTCTCAGGAGAGCCAAAGTAGACAGTTGCGCCGACTGCTACGCAGCCCATCTCATACGCTTGCTTAACGCTTGCAAATAGGATCTGATCGTGCTTAGTAGGATAGGTAAGGAGTTCATTGTGATTGAATTTAAGCATGAAAGGGATCTTATGTGCGTATTTTCTAGCGACGATCCCTAAAACACCGAGTGTTGATGCAACAGAGTTACATCCCCCTTCGATGGCGAGTTTAACGATATTTTCTGGATCAAAATACTGGATGTTCTTCGCAAAAGAAGCACCAGCTGTATGTTCAATCCCCTGATCTACAGGTAGAATAGAAAGGTGACCTGTCCCTGCAAGACGACCTGAGTTATATAGAGTGTTTAAGCTTCTTAGCACTCGGATATTTCTATCAGACTGCGAAAAGATCCGATCAACCCAATCAGGGCCTGGGATATGGAGACTTTCTTTGGGTATAGTTTTGCAAACGTGGCCTAAAAGATTCTGTGCTTTACTGCAATCCAGCTTCAATTTCTTCCAAACTCTTCCCCTTTGTCTCCGGAATACAGTAATAGACAAAAACCAGACAGGCAAGTGTCAGCACGGCAAAAAGCTCAAACACACCCGAGGATCCCATCAGCTTCATAAGATCTAGAAAAACAAGAGAAAGAGCAAAGTTGAATATCCAGTTGGATGTCGCTGCAAGGCCCATAGCCCTTCCCCGTATTTTCAACGGATAGATCTCTGAGATAAGAACGAATGTGACAGGGCCAATGCCAATAGCAAAAAAAGCAATATATCCCATAAGAGCTACAACGGAAAGCGCAGCTGTGTGTTCGTTTTTTAAAAATAAAACAACGGCCAGCAGCTGCAGAGATACTAGCATACCAGAAAGGCCAAGAAATAGGAGCTTCCTTCTTCCCATCCTATCGATTAGCCAAACAGAAAGACCCGTTGAAAGAACATTAATGATCCCAAGCCCTATGGCTGCAAGTATAGCGATATCGACTGTTTGAAACCCCGCTTCAGCAAAGATTTTAGGGGCGTAGTAGATAACGGTATTGATTCCCGTGATCTGTTGGAACATATTTAGGACAATTCCTATGATGAGAACATACCTGATTTTAGGTTTGCTAAATAGGCTAGCGAGCGTTTGTTTCTCTTTATAGTTTGCACTTATAACAGGGGGGAGATGATGCATGTGAGAGCTTGTATTGCCACGTAGCTTCTGCAGAGCAAGATCTGCTTTTTCTTTTAGCCCTTGAGAAAAAAGCCAGCTAGGACTCTCACAAACCATGAGCAGTAAAAAAAACTGCAGAACCGAGGGTATTAGACCTACCATGAACATACTGCGCCAGCTTGCCTCATCGGCAAAGGCGTAGTTCACAAGGTAGGCAGAGAGAATCCCCATAGTAACAACGAGCTGATGAACACAGACAAATGCTCCCCTAAGCCTTGCTGGAGCAATTTCAGCAATGTATAGTGGAGCTGTCATTGAAATTAGACCGACGGCAAGTCCCGTAATAAACCTACCCACCATAAAGGAATATAGACCGCCGGATGAGCAAACAATTACAGTTCCAAGGGTGAATAAGATCGAGGGAAGAAGAATCGCTTTTTTCCTTCCATAGCAGTCAGCAATTTTTCCCGCAAAAACAACTCCAAAAATAGCTCCGAGTAAGATAATGCTCACAGCTATCCCTTCCCCTGAGGAACTCATAGCGAATTCTTTTTCTAAAAAGGAAAGAGCTCCGGAGATGACAGCTGTTTGGAAGCCGAATAAAAAGCTACCGAGAGTTGCAGTTAACAGAGCGAAAATCGCATAGCTGGTACATGGCTCTTGTTTTGTCATAAAAAACCTTTTTATAAAATCTTACTAAAAAGGTATGGCAAAATATGAAAAAAAGAAATAGCTAAAGATCGGCAACTTTAGGCCGATCTTAAGGAATCTGCAAGAATTGTTTTCTTCATCACTCTATGAGGAGATTCCATGAAATCAAAGGGCTCCCCATCAGGGTGGTAGCCAAGCTTCTCATAGAATCCCTCTAAATCCTCTTTTGCGAAAATATAAAGATTAGAGATCCCCTTCTTAGAAAGATCTTGCTCTAGATGAGCAATGAGTTTGCGACCACATCCCATTCCCCTGCAATCTTCGCTTAAAGCCAGTTGCATGATCCTTCCTGAATTCTCAGATTCCTGATGAAAAAGAACACACCCGACGATTTTTTTCTCGTTCATGACGAGCAGATGGATACACTCCATCTCTTCGGCTGTTATCTCAGAGCCCGGAGGCAATCCTAAAGGCTTTCTCAGGACTTCCCATCTTAGCATCAGTTCATCACGGTAATACGCGTGTGATGGAGTAATGAATTTGAATTTCATTGAGGCCCCCGCATTGAGTTAGATTTTTCAAAGAACTTATTGTCACTATGCATATCTATAGGTTTTAGGAAATATATTTTTTCACTTTTGCCCATCTTTCAACATTTTTTTTGTCATTTAAAATTTCTATATCGAGAAAAGCTGGCTTGCGCATTAGAAAATCGAATAAAGAATTATTAATTATATTTCTGACAATATCGAAAATTATATTTTCGATAAATCCATATAAAAGGAATGTTAAACAAATCGGTTTTCCGATAAAATCTATGTCGTTTTAACCCTAAAAGAGGAAATAAGTATGGCAAACCCAGTAACTCCACCACGTGTTCAACCAGTAGTACGAGTAGCTCCAGGAGCTCCAGCAAGACCTGTGAAAGCACCAACAACTACCACATTTACAGCAGCTAGAATTCTTTTCGCTCCTGAACCTGTTATAGCTACAGCTGTTACAGTAGAAACTGTAGCTGCCAATGTTCGAGTAATGCGTTAGAGTAGAGAAATTCCCCTCTATAGCAAATCGCTATAGGGAGTTCTTAAGCGCCTTTTTCTTCATAAAAAAAGGCGCTACTTCACATTACGAAATATAGAGAAGCAAGCTCTTAAGATACTCCCCTTCCGGATGGTATAGGGAAAGAGGATGGTCAGCTGCTAGTATATGGTGCTGGAGAATACGGATATCTCTCTTAGTTTCTGCACCTGCTTGAAAAATGATATGCTGAAACATCTGCTTATCGATGAAATAGGAACAGGACGAGGTTAAAACTAAAGTGCCTTTTTTGACTTTAGAAAAGACCAGACTATTAAGCCTTCGATAACCGATCGTAGCAGCTTCTATGTCTTTTCTTTTTTTTGCAAAAGCCGGAGGATCGATGATAATAACATCGTAGTCCCACTCCTTTTCTTTGGAGAGAAAATCAAAGACATCTTCACAAACCACTGTGTGGTGATCGGACGGGAATTGGTTCTGGTGGGAGTTCTTACTTGCATAGTTGCAAGCGCTCTCAGAAATATCGACACTTGTTACATGGGAGGCACAACCGGCCAATGCATAGAGAGAAAAACCACCTGAATAGGCAAAACAATTCAGTACTTTCTTATTTTTGGAGCATTTTCCAATGAGCCGTCTCATTTCCCTATGATCTAAGAAAAGACCTGTCTTCTGCCCATGGGTTAGAGAAACAAAAAATTCGATCCCATTTTCTTCGACTAAAACCTCTTCCACGAGCTCTCCAAGGATAACACCCTGAAAAGGCTCTAGCCCCTCTTGCGCGCGCGCAGAGGATGTAGATTTTTCATATAAAGACCGAATAGGAAAAAGTTTAGCGATTTTTTCTACAACGATACTTTTGAGTTTTTCCATGCCAGCCGTACTTACCTGCATGACAAATACATCATTGTATTTGTCGATCACAAGGCCTGGGAGGCCATCAGCTTCTGCATTGACAAGTCTGTAGCAATTGGTATCAGGAAGAATGCTTGCAGCGCGAAGCGCGGCTGCATCTAGAAGCTTGCTTTCAATGACAGCTCCAATATCTTCCTGAGTATAGCTGATAACACGCCCTGCAATCGAATTATCCGGGTGGAAATAGGCTCTAGCTAAGAACTCTCCCTTACTTGAATAAACATCTGCAAGATCTCCTAAGGAAAGATCTGGAAATATATCAATAGCTCCGGAAAAAATCCATGGGTGTCTATTTACAGCCACTGACTTTTCTTTCCCAGGCTTTAGAATGACTCTTGGTAGCTTCATACCAGAGCCAATTGCTGAGCTGGCTTTTTCATTGGAGCTTCAAAGCAAGGAGCAATCACACGACCGATGAGATCATAATCTGCCACTTGGGTGATTTCTACTTCATAAAGTCTTCCGAACTCCGTTACAACGCGGCCGTCGTTGATAATAATCTGACCATCAATCTCTGGACACTGTCCGTAGAATCTACCTCTCATAAGTAGGGGCGAGTCAGGGTGGTATCCTTCGACTAGTACCTGGAGCTTTTGACCGAGAAAGCGTCTATTGTGTTTGCGAAGAACTTTCATTTGAGCGGACGCTAGTTTATCAAATCTTGCCTGCTTTACTTCTTCAGAAAGATGCCCTTCAAGGGTTGCAGAGGGGGATTCTTTTTCCAGAGAATATTGGAATATACCAATATTATCTAGCGGATGGGACTTTACAAAGGAGACTAGCTCTTCGAATTGCTCTTCAGTTTCACCGGGGAAGCCAACCATAAGACTTGTGCGGATCACCATTGAAGGGATCTCCTTTCGAATTTTAGTAAGAATATCGAGAATTTGCTCTTTAGAAGTTTTTCTCTTCATTGCTTTTAGAACATCGTTGTTGATATGCTGAAGAGGCATATCGACATAGCGGCAAATACGAGCATCACTCTTGATAATTTCAATGAGTTCGTCTGTGATTTCATCAGGATAGAGATAGAGAAGGCGTAGCCAGAAATCCTTTTTCACTTTAAGCATCTCTTTTAAAAGAGTTTCAAGTCCCGGCTTTTCTTTAGTTTCCTTACCCCAGTCTCCCAGATCCTGGGCTATCAAAATAACCTCGTGAACACCCTGGTCTAAAAGTAGGTTGAACTCTTTTATGACCTGCTCTATAGATTTGCTTTTTAAAGGACCTTTGATTTTAGGGATAATGCAAAAAGCGCACTGCTTAGCGCAACCTTCAGCAATTTTCAAATAAGCGTAGTGCTTAGGAGTAGAAATCTGCCGAGGGATTTCTCCTGCCTGCAGGTAACTACGTGCGGAAGTAACAGCTTCTCCGGCCGTGGGAGCCTCAATTGCTTCCAAAATTTTTTCCACATCACCAGAACCTAAAAAATAGTGGATATCATTGAATTGCTTTTTTAGTTCATCACTGTGTTTTTGCACCATGCAACCAGCAACTATGACCTTCGCTGTTTTTTTCTTTTCATCGATGAGGGATTGGATAGTATCGCAGGACTCTTGTCGAGAAGAGGCTAAAAAGCCGCAAGTATTGACTACGAGGTAGTCTGCCCCAGAGGGCTCCTGAACTACTTCATAACCCGCTTTTAAAAGGATACCCAGCATCACTTCAGAATCAACTAGGTTTCTTGCGCATCCAAGGCTTGTAAAGTGGATCTTATTACCGGAGAGTATCTCTTTTGTCATCATGTTGCCTTCCTCATTAAATGTTGGGGGAGAGTATAAGAGCTTTTTGGTTTAAACGCTAGGCAATCTTAAACACCTAATTTTAAGTCTATTAAAAATAACCTTCATTCCCTCTATTCTTTTCTTAATTGAGCAGCTTACGCTCATAAAATACCTGCAAACAACTAGTATTTAGCGACTTAAAATTAAATTTTACAACCTACAACCCTGAATAATTACTTTAAATATATATAGGTACACTCAAAAAAAACCATATAACTCACTTAAAAACAATGAAGTAAATAAATCTAACGATGTATTTAAAAATTTACTAAAACTTTATAATTAAAATATGAAATATTGATATAATTAGATCAAATAAAAACTAAACCTAAAAAGGAGATATTAAAAATGTCAACTATATCAAATATTTTTATGCCAATCCAAGCTACAGGCTCATCAGGAGCCCTATCGCAGACCCCTCCATCAACATCGCCAGCAGAAGTCAGCGATTCGATAGTTAGCAAAGCCGCTCTTAAATTCCTAAAAACAGACTCTTCCACAGATCCCACTTTTGTTATTGACGGAGAAATTCTAACCCCTCCTAAAGTAGCTTCAACATTACGCAGATCCCCAGGTACACATGATTTACAAGCTCTTGCAGAGAATACTCTAGGCATGCGCAAATCTCAACGTTCAGGCGATTTATCATCTCTTGCAGATGGCAGCTCTCCCCTACCGAGATCGCCAGCTGGTTCTATGGATTTGACAAGACTGGTGTAAAACAAAAAACAGCACAAATTTAAAAGCGGAGATTTTCTATCTCCGCTTTTTTTTAAACCATTTACGCAAAGAAAGTTCTCTGGTATATCCTCTTTAAAAAAATATAGAGGTAGGTATATGCAGAGGCTGCTTGCTGCTTTCACACTCATTGCCCTTACAGCTGTCTCTTGCAGCCCCCCCTCTAGTTCGGGTAAAACACAAGAAATACGTCTCAATATCCACACAGACCCCCCTTCTTTAGATCCGAGAAAACCCTCAGACACAACCTCCTCGACAGTAATTCGCATGTGTTTTGATGGGCTTATGAGAAGAGATGAAGAAGGCAGGCAAGCATTTGGCGTTGCCAAATCAGTAAGCATCTCAGAGGATGGCCTTACCTATACATTTACCCTAAGAGAGTCTGTATGGAGTGATGGGACCCCTGTCAGTGCAAAAGACTTCGAAGACACTTGGAAAACTATTTTATCGCCAAATTTCCCATCCGAATTTGCCAATGAACTCTACATTCTTAAAAATGGGAAAGGGGCTAAAGAAAACACTGCCAGCATGGATAAGGTAGGCGTAAAGGCTCTAAGCGACTATGTTCTCCAGGTGGATCTAGAATACCCCATACCTTACTTTCTCGACATGCTCATGACCCATAGCTTTTTTCCTGTTCCCTCTCATGTAGCAAGTGATCCCAAGTGGGCGCAAAGTGGAGGAGATCATTATGTGTGTAACGGCCCCTATCATATGCAGGAGTGGAAACACTACAACTCCATTGTTTTACTCAAAAATCCCGTGTATTGGGATAGTCAGGTTGTGCAGCTAGAAAAAATTGAGCTGTACATGATAGAAGATGAGATGACAGAGCTTAGCATGTATGACAATGGAGATCTGGAATGGATAGGTAGTCCCCTGTCCTCTATTCCGGTAGATGCCCTGTCTAAAGAGAAGGATTATCATCACTATGAGGTTGCGGGGACCTATTTTTATATTTTCAATACCGAAGCATTCCCCTTTACCAATAAACATATAAGACGAGCCTTTGCCTTAAGTATTCACAGACAAGAGATCATAGAAAATATTATACAAGGGGGGCAGGGTGTAGCTACTGGAATTGTCCCTCCTACTATGTGGAAGGAAAGAAACAGCTATTTTACCGATGCTGACATCACGCTGGCAAAAAAAGAATTTGAGATAGGATTAAATGAGCTTGGAATTACGGCCGATCAGTTACCCCCAATCAAGCTTTCTTATAATACCAATAGTGGCCATCATAAAATTGCCCAGGCGATCAAAGAGCAATGGTCTATGGCCCTTGGCATTCGTGTGGATTTAGAAAATATGGAATGGAAGGTTTTTTTAGACTCGGTAAGTAACCATAAGTTCCAGATAGCCCGTATGGGAGGTATTGCGAGCTATAACGATCCTATATCTATTTTAAAGGACTATCAATATGCTAATTCCCGAATGAATCAGTGCCAGTGGAGTAATAAGAAATTCGCCACCCTTATAGACCTTTCAGATCATACACAAAATCCAGAAAAAAGAATGCAGATCCTCTCTAAAGCAGAAGCTATTTTAATGGATGAAATGCCTATAGCTCCGATATATTTTTATACGGGAAGCTATATGAAAAAACCCTATGTTAAATCGGTTTCTATCTCAGACTTAAGTGAGATCGATTTTAAATACACCTATCTGGAGAAGCGATGACGAAATTTCTTATCAAGAAATTAAGTTACCTCTTATTTTCCCTATTTGTTGTGGCAACGCTCACCTTTTTTCTTATGCATGCCATACCGGGAGACCCCTTTACCCAAGATAAGGCAATCCCTGAAGAAATCCTGCAAGCGATGTTTAAGCACTATGGTCTCGATCAGCCTCTCTACATCCAGTACATCGATTATATAAAAGGGCTCCTTTCTTTTGATCTAGGCCCCTCCTTTAAATACCAAGGACGCACGGTCAATGAAATTATTGCAGAAGGGTTCCCCGTATCTTTATATTTAGGGGTAGAAGCTCTTGTTTTTTCTGTGATTGCAGGTATAACGCTTGGATCTATAGCCTCCTTTAAGTACCTAAAATGGCAAGATCATCTGACGATGACAATCGCTGTTCTTGGAATCTCTATACCAAGCTTTATCCTAGCCACTTTTCTGCAATATCTCCTTGCGATGAAGCTCGATCTATTTCCCGTTGCTCGCTGGGGAACATTTAGCCAAACAGTACTTCCAGCTCTTTCTCTTGCAGCTCTTCCTATGGCATTCATCGCTCGTCTTACCAGGTCTAATATGATCGAAGTATTCCAGCAAGACTATGTACAAACAGCGAAATCCAAGGGACTGAACTCTTTCCAAATAGTTACCAGGCACGTCATACGAAATGCCCTCCTTCCCGTGATTACCTTCCTCGGACCCCTTGCCGCAGCAATCCTTACGGGAAGTTTTGCTGTGGAAAAGATTTTTGGCATACCCGGCCTTGGGCAGTGGTTTGTCTTAAGCATTACTAATCGGGACTACACAGTGATTATGGGAACCACGATCTTTTATAGCGCTATCCTTATGTTTTGTGTTTTTGTAGTAGATATACTTTATTGTTTCATCGATCCAAGGATTAAGTTTCAGCAGGAGCATGCCTCCCATGAGTGAATTAACCTCCCTATTTACCCCACTTACCGCTGAAGAAAGATCACTTGTAAAAGAAGACTTAAACCTTAAAACTTCTTCCTTTTGGAAAGAGGGATTTACCCAGTTTAGATCTAACCGTTTAGCCTTCACTGGAGCCATACTCCTGGCTCTTCTTTTTTTCATGGCAATAGTCGCTCCCTTATTTACTAGCTACACGTATTATGAGACTCACTTAAAGTTAAAAAACCTCCCTCCATCCTCTCAATTTTGGTTTGGAACAGATGAGCTGGGAAGAGATATGTTTACAAGAATTTGGTATGGCGCTCGGATCTCTTTATTTGTTGGCGTTATGGCCTCCATTATAGATCTTGTCATCGGTGTATTTTATGGCTCTATTTCTGCACTCCTCGGAGGGAAAAGAGAAGAGCTCATGATGCAAGGATCGTGAGAAGCCAAATCCTCCAACTCAAGCAAATGGACTTTATAAAGGCCGCAGTTGCTATGGGAGCCTCAAGACGAAGAATCCTCCTAAAACACCTAATCCCCAATTGTATGGGACCCATCATCATTACGGTGACACTTACCATACCTTCTGCAATTTTTGCTGAAGCCTTCTTAAGCTTCTTAGGCCTCGGCGTGCAAGCGCCGATTGCCAGCTGGGGCACCATGGCAAATGACGGCCTTTCGGCTCTTCGTTACTATCCATGGAGACTCTTTTTCCCTGCCGGCTTTATCAGCATTACGATGCTATGCTTTAATCTTGTGGGTGATGGCTTAAGAGATTCATTTGATCCGAGGCTAAAATCATGAACAAGCTTCTAGACGTGAAAGACCTAAAAGTAGATTTTTCTAGCCACGGCAAAAAGATCTATGCCGTATCGGGTGCCTCCTTTAGTCTGTATGAAGGGGAAACTCTCGGCATTGTGGGAGAATCAGGCTGTGGCAAGAGTGCCACGGCTAAAGCGATCACCAAGCTACTGCCCCCTCGTACCTCTTCTATTTCCGGAGAAGTTCTCTACGGAGATAAAAACTTATTAGACTACTCTGAAAACCAGATGCAGAGGGTGCGTGGCAAAGAGATCGGTATCATCTTCCAAGACCCGATGACATCGCTCAATCCCACACTAAGGATAGGGACGCAAATCATAGAAGGCTATAAAAGACACCACCCGGAAATATCGAAATCCGCAAGCATCGACTACGCAATAGAGATGCTCGAGCTTGTCGGAATACCGCAAGCTGCAAGCCGTGTATTTGAATACCCCCATACACTTAGTGGCGGCATGAGACAACGAGTAATGATAGCTATCGCCCTTGCCTGCCGGCCCAAGATCTTAATTGCTGATGAACCGACAACAGCCCTTGATGTTACCATACAAGCACAAATCCTTAAGTTGATGAAGGACATACAAGCAAAAACGGGTACTAGCATTCTTTTGATCACTCACGACCTAAGTGTCGTTGCAGGCTTTTGTGATCGGGTCATTGTCATGTATGCAGGAAAGGTTGTTGAAACTGGCCCTGTTGACGATATATTCTATAGGCCACAGCACCCCTATACACAACGACTTTTACAATCCATCCCTAAAATCAACCTCTCAAGCAGTGAGCCCTTGGCTTCGATCGAAGGGATGCCTCCCCAACTAACAGAAGTATCTCAAGGATGTTCTTTTGCAGCTAGATGCCCCTCTGCTATGAAAATATGCCTACAAAAAAGCCCTTGCAAGACAACTATCTCTCCAGGACATACCAGTAGCTGCTGGCTCCACCAAAGGGAGGCTTAAGTGACAGAAAAACCACTACTCCAAGTAAAGAACTTAAAGAAATATTTCCCTTCAGGAAAGGGAACTCTGAAGGCAATCGACGATGTCTCTTTTACCATCTATGAAGGGGAAACCCTCGGTCTTGTAGGAGAAAGTGGATGTGGCAAATCCACACTCGGCAAAGTTCTTTTAAAACTGGAAGAGCCAACCGGCGGAGAAATTCATTTCCAAGATATAAACATTACAAATATGAATCCCCAAGAGATGAAAAAGATCCGCCGGCAGATGCAAATCATCTTCCAAGATCCATACGCCTCTTTAAACCCCCGCATGACAATATCCGATATCATCGCAGAACCTCTAGAAATCCATAAGGTTGCCTTTGGAAATGAAAAAATGGCAAGGATCGATGAGCTATTAAATATTGTCGGTCTTAGCCGCTCTACTAAAAGCCGCTTCCCTCATGAGCTCAGTGGCGGACAAAGGCAGCGGGTGGGTATTGCTAGATCCCTTTCTTTAAACCCCCGCTTCCTTGTCTGCGATGAGCCCATCTCGGCCCTCGATGTATCGGTACAAGCCCAGATTATCAACCTACTCAAAAAGCTCCAAAAAGATATAGGTCTTACTTATCTATTCATAGCTCATGACTTAGGGGTTGTAAAGTACTTATCGAGCAGGGTCGCGGTTATGTATTTAGGGAAAATTGTCGAACTAGCCTCATCAAATGACCTATACAGCTCTCCGATGCACCCCTATACACAGGCACTACTATCGGCCATACCGATACCGGATCCTCACCTTGAAAAATCGAGAAAAAAAGTGATCTTACAAGGGGAAATGCCAAGTCCCATCACCCCCCCTAAAGGGTGCGTATTCTGCACAAGGTGTCCATCTGCCCGAAAAGAGTGTTTTGAGGTTAGACCCATTTTTAAAGAAGTGGCACCGCAGCACTTTGCTGCATGCCACTTATATAATCTGCCTTAGGGCTTATTTTTTAGCCTTAGCATCTACCTTAGAAGAGCATATCCACACTCTGCACTTTGCATGCTTAAGTATGGTTTCTGCTAAATTTCCGATCCCTTTATGTTTGAAGTCGAGCCTCTTGCTAATGGCTCCGAGAACAAGAAGATCAAAATGCCCAAGGGTTACCTCTTCTAAAATCGTATCTGCGATACTTCTTGCGTAAAGAATTTTAAGTTCAATATCCACACCTAACTCTCTAGATATCGCCTCAGCCCGCTTTAGTGCAAGCTCTGCATTTTGCAGTTTAGCCGGCATATGGGCATCGATAGGAAGTGAAGCTGGAACTTCAATCACGTGAACCGCTGTTAGATTGCAATCATGCATTTTTGCAAGATCGCACGCCATCTGCACAGTCTCTGTTTCTAGCCCCTCTCTAATAGGGACTAAGATCTTTTTAATTTTCATCATTTTGTAGTCAGGGATTTTAATCCTTTCAATAGAAACGCTTGCAGTCGTTGCAATATTGCGCCTTCTGCGATAGCTAAAATAGATATAGCATCCTAAAATAAGCCAAGCGATACCAAGTGTTCTACCCGCCGGCTTTGTGATAACGACAAGGCACCATACGCTAAATGTGGCAAGTGCTCCAACAATTGCAGATATTGGCAGAGAAAACTTCCCAAACGATATATTAAAAGGAATTTTAAAAGGTCGGACAAGATCAGGCTTTTTAATACGCAGGACAATAAGGGACATATGGGCTGAGAAAAAGGCAATCATTGCACCAAAATTATAAAGGTCAGCTAAAAATTCCATATTTCCTTCACTTGCAATCACAACTACCGAGGCAAGGACTGTAAAAATACAAAGAGCTATAACTGGCGTTCTAAATCTAGAATTTAAACGAGTGACGTTGCGAGGAAGCTGGTAATAGTCTCCGAGATTATAAGCCAGGCGAGAGGCTCCAACAAGGCCTGCATTGGATGCTACAAACAGGAGCATGGCAGCAAGCAGCCCAATCCAGGGTGATAATACCGCTGAGCCAAAAGGCAGAGCCTGCACAACGCCGGCTAGTGGATCTTCGAGATACTTTGTGCCGAGCTCCTGCGGCGTTATAGCCGATAGAGCCACAATCGAAATACCGACATACATAAATAAAAGAACAAACATCGTAATGACGATGGCTCTTGGCACGGTCTTTGCCGGCTTTTTAGCTTCAGCACCCAGCTGCGCAATCGACTCTATACCCGTATAGGCAACCATTGCCATCGCCGTGCCCTTCCAGAAATCAGGCCAAGAAGGAGACCAAGCAGCTCCCTTTACATTCACCTGTATATGTTCTGCTATGTAGTTAAAATCAAATAGGTATTTCAGTCCGATAAGGATAATAATAACCTGGGTAATCACCGTTATCACCATAAGAAATAAGCTGATCCGAGTCGATTGCTTGATACCAAACACGTTCAATATAAAAAGAAGGGTGATAAGAGATACGGTAAATATAATTTGTACTGATACATTTCTGAGGTCAGGAAAGAAATAGGAAAGGTAAGGAGCTATAGCAAAAGCAGAGATGGCAATTGTCACAATATAATCTAAAAGAAGCCCCCATCCAGAGATAAAGGAGATGAGGTCATTAAACGCGCGCCTGGCAAAGCTTGCAGAACCCCCTGTATCATGGAAGGTAGAGGTCATCTCCGCATAGGTAAGCGCTGTACAAACAAAGACAAGGCCCGCAAGCCCGAGCGCAATGGGAGTGGCTCCTAAAGCATATAGCGCCGTGATACCAAGCGCATAATAAATCGACGAGCCAAGGTCTCCATAACCTATAGCGAAAAGATCGGCCACCCCAAGCACACGCTTTAGGATGTTATTGTCCATCTTCACGATGCTTGTAGAGGCAGATTTCTTACTAGACATTGAATCCCTCAAATAAAGATTTTAACCTTTTTGTAAGTGAGAAGGTGTTTTTTATGCAACCTGAATCAAAAAAAATAAACCAGGGTCTAGCAATATAGGCAGATTGTCAATAAATTATTTGAAATCACAGCTAAAAAAACCAGAAGATATAGCAAAAAACTAAAATATTGTAGACGTTAAGCGCTAAAAACCAACAACTTGCAAACAATTAAACAGATCCTATTAAATCTAACTAATTAAACATCTTTAAATTCAAAAATAAAATATTAAATTTATATAATTAAAAATTTACAATACAATTGAATTAAAATATCAATTAACGGTATAATTTATATTAAATTAACGCAATTAATGAAGGATATAAAATGTCACATATCTCTAATGATTTTACAGCTATCCCACTTTCAGAACATGCACAATCCCCTCCGAGAGCCCAAGTAGATTTAAGCCCACTTAATACAAGAGCTTCCGAGTCTGCTCGTAAAATCTTGGTTAATCTAGAGATGCCAGAAATCCCTACTGAGGAAACATTAACATCACGAACGATTAGTCCAGCGACTAAGACCGGAAGTGAATCTCCTTTATCAATAACAGAATCCCCTAGTAGCGACACATCAGGCACTGGAGCAAGCCCCCTATCAACCGCCTATGCTTCAAATGTAGAATCACAAGCTGAACTAGATCAATTACAGCCTAGACTAGATCTTCTTACAGCAGCGTCAGAAAAAACAAGTCAAATACTTGCAAAAGCACTACCTGAAATGTCACCAGAAGAAGAAGACTTATCAAATGAATTAGATGCATTAACTGCATTAGATCTAGCATCAACATTGCCGTCTTCTTTACCATCTTCCTCTACTACTACCGATACTCCAGAGGAAGCTACACCTAGAGCCGTGCCTTTGGAAACAACTTCAGTAAATTTACAAGCTCGATTCGCCCGTTTACGAGCAGGAGATAATCTAGCTCCTAGTTGGACGCCTCCTTCAACTCCATCACCGGCTGGAGCTCCAAGCTCTGCTGCTAAAGCCGCACCTGCAAATACGACTCCCCCATCAGAAACAACTAAATCTTTCAATATTTTAAAAAAGAGTCATCCCTCAGAGCGGGAATTGATGTCTATCCCTCTTTCACCTACTTTTATTGCTCTAATAAAAAGAGCAATGGTCGAAATACCAGTTCTTAAAGGAAATCCCTCTTTAAAACTAAAAATTACTGCAAATTTACAGAAAGCGAGAGTTCTTAAAAATGCACTAGGAGAAATATCAAAACCAGAAGTAACAGCAGAGCTCAAGCAAATAGATACAAAACTCTGTAAAATGCTAAATTACATTTTTAGTAAGCCCAAAGCTGAGCAGCCTGCCAAAATGCATGCTCTTATGAACATTCTTTACCCTCAAGTCAAAGGTGAAGCTTCAGATGTTTATCAAGCGAGAATACAACAAGCTCTTAAACTTTTACTAGCCGGCCCAAGTGAGACTCTACACACGAGTCTACTTCTATTAGCATATACGTCTATCAAAGAGCTACCTCTGTCAGAGCAATATAAAACTCTTGGTTTAATAAGAGCCTCTTTTACAGAAATTGGTTTTTTGCTCAACGCGAGATCGTAGTAAAAAGATTTTAGGCAACCTGAATAGACAAAAAAAAGATCCCCGAAAAAGTTATTGCCGCTTATACGATTGCGATAAGCGGCAATAACTTTTTTTCTAAAAAGATACTGCCACTTATAACGAACACACCAACGGCATTAAGTAGGGGGATTTACACGCCTAAGAGAACTTGCTTAGGAAGTTGAAAAAATACATTTTCTTCTGTGTAGATAACATCTTCAACACTTGTGCACCCAAGCTCAGAGAGACGCTCAATACACGCCTGTACAATCCCCTCAGGGGTCGAGGCGCCAGCTGTAAGGCCAATAACTTTTACACCTATGAGCCACTCCGGTCGTATTTCCTTTTCATCATTGATGAGGTAAGAGGCTGTACCTCTGACCGCTCCCACTTCCCTCAAGCGATTAGAATTGGAGCTTTTAGGATCGCCTACAACAAGTATTAAATCAGCTATGTCAGTTATCTGAGTAAGGGCCATCTGCCGATTAGTTGTCGCATAGCAAATCGAGGAGCTTGGAAGAGTTTCAATATGGGGAAATTTAGCATGTAGAGCCAGAGTTATTGCTTTTACATCATCTAAACTAAGAGTTGTCTGTGTGGTATAAAACAGCTTTTGAGCCGGAAGAAATTCTAAATTTTCCACATCTGAAGCATCTTCTATGATCGTAGTCACATCCGGCGCTTCACCAGCGGTACCTATTACCTCTACATGATTTTTATGACCAATGAGGATGATCTGGTACCCTTTTTGAGCGTATCGCTTCACCGCTGAATGGACCTTAGTGACAAGGCCACAAGTTGCATCGATCTCAATGAGATTCCTCTCTTTCGCCTCTAAACGAACGTTTGGAGATACTCCATGGGCCGAGTAAATAACCCTAGAGCCTATGGGGATCGCTGAAAGATGATCTACGAAAATCGCCCCTTTCTTCTGGAGCCCTTCTACCACATACCGGTTATGTACAATCTCATGCTTTACATAGATAGGAGCGCCCCAAAGCTCTAGGGCTTTTTCTACCGTATCGATTGCGCGCTCAACCCCTGCGCAGAAACCACGGGGCTTGGAGAGTAAAAGCTTCATGAATATTCCTAAAAGTTAAGGAGTAATGATAAGAAAGAAAGAAGGTTTTACGCAATGGGTAAAATAAGAGTAGTAAAGTATTTACTACTCAGTAAAGAGCGCTTCTAGGATAGATAAACAGCAATCCTCTGCCATATCGATAGAATCGATAAAACCTTCCTCTCCCCCGTAGTAGGGATCAGGAATATCATTACCTTGGCATTTTTGACTAAAGGCTGTGGCAAGAAAGATCTTATCCTTATTTTCTGGGCTACTATAGCTTAAAAGAAATTCTTTAACCTCACTGTCGACAGCAAAGATATAATCGAAGGCATCTAAAAAAACAGGATCAAATTTTTTAGCAATATGATCGAGCTCTATCCCTCGAAGGCTTGCAAAATGCTTCATCTTGGCATTCACCTGGCAACCGACATGGTAGGAGGAGGTGCCGCAACTATCGACAAAGACCTTATCAGAAAGACCCCTTTCTTTGAGCTTCACCTTCATGACAGCTTCAAGGCAGGGGGATCTGCAAATGTTTCCAACGCAGACAAAAAGTATAGATTGCATCTACTGGCCCAATGTCACATCAGCCACGCAACGGAAGCCATACGTGCCGTTCATGACCCCTGGATTATTGCGGTGTCTATGCGCGCAGCGAAGGTCTTCTTTAAGACTTTTCCAACAACCACCTCTAAGCACTCGGTAGACTCCCTGTTGGGGTCCTTTAGGATTATTTGGCTCTTGCACAGAGATATTGTAATAATGATAGTCATACCAGTCATTACACCACTCGTACACGTTGCCTGCCATGTCATAGATCCCGTAGTTATTGGGTGGGTAGCTCATAACAGCTGTGGTATCGGAACTAAAAAAATTAGCTTGGGACCGTTCTATGTTATTGCCAACGGGATAAACAACTTCTTCCTGGCCGCCGCAGGCGGCTATTTCCCATTCGACCTCTGTAGGAAGTCTTTTGCCGACCCACTTAGCATAGGCAACAGCCCCATACCAGGTGACTCCGACAACGGGATGCTTGGCATAGCCCGATTCAATATTGAGCCGGCCGTTACTACGCTTAACACGAGATTCTCGAAGGCGTATCACATCGCTGTTATTCCCATCTTTTTCTCCACCGAGAACATCCAAAAAGCGGACAAACTGCTCATTGGTAACTGGATGGACGTCAATGGCAAAAGGATCTATTACGACCTGATGACGTGGGATCTCATCCCTTCCTCCGTTATTGCTCCCTCGGAAAAAAGCCCCTCCCGGAATGATAGACATCTCAGTCATGATAGGATCGGTGTTTTTCGCTTCTTGAGTCTCGGGCCTATATTGCATAACAGCATTTTCCGTTTGGAATATAGCTCCGGGATCGGCATCAAACTGGGGACGCACGATCTGTGTCGGCTTAAGATGCAACTTGAGTTGATGCGGCAAACCGGAAGCCTCTTCAATACGCTCTTCTGTAGATTTTTCAGAAATCTTATAAGTGACTGCCTTTTTAATATCTAGAACCAGGGGGACAAGCTGCGAGGGCCTTTTGCTCGGATCCGGTTGCAGGCAAAGGGAAATGAGTCTATCCCAGTCATACTTCAGATCTTGCAATCGATGGGAGGGCATTTCAAAATACCCCTGAGGAAGCTCTCTCATATGAAGGTAATAAGTGATAAGTCCAAAGGCATAGACATCAGCTTTGGCCTCATCATAGGCTCCTGTTTGTGCCCATCCTTTATGCTCAGGAGCTAAAAAGGAAAAACTTTGTATAAAGGACTTTTGCAGATCACTTAATTCTTGAGGCACTAGCGGGTTTAGTGATCTAGCATTCATCACTTCAGAAATGGTATCACAGGTGCGATGAAAGAGCCATCCCGCGCCAAGAAGGCGGGACAGGCCAAAATCAGAAAGATAGGCATGGGGCCCATCCGCTCTTTCTTGTATTAAGATGTTATTAGACTTAAGGGCCCGGTGAGCAAGCGTCTGCTCCCCTATTTTTTTAGAGTGTACGTAGTCAAGGGCCTCTGCGATCTGTAGTACTATCTTAAAAAGGGTTTCTTCAAGGAATCGAGTAGGGTGTTTTGCAAGATACTGATCGAGGTTAAGAGCTACACCTTCCTCTTGCAAGATACAGTCGGAGGCTAAAAAATACTGCCCATCGGCAAAAGAAACGTTGTGGACCTTAACAATATGGGGATGGTCAAGTGTTGAAAGAGCAGAAACTTCCTTTTCAAATCTTTCTATAAACCCCGGATCGGAGACGATCTCATTTGGCAAGATTTTTAGGGCAAAAGGCCTTTTAAGAAAGCGGTGCTCGGCATAAAACAAAGTCCCAAGAGATCCCTTCCCTAGCTCCTTTATTAGTGCATAATCACCAATGCTCTTTACTGTCATAATCTACCCCGAGGTCTTAAAGATCTTGTAATGCCTTACTAATTTCACCAAGCTCTAGCATAGGAGGCTGGCACCCCTTCATACTACAAAGATACACAGCTGTCTGTCCGTCTATCGTCTTTTTTTCTGCCATAAAGGGAAGCAAGTTTTTTAAGCCCCTACTGCCCTCATCCAGCCATACTACCTGCAAATGTGGAGAATAGCTGTAGTGAATTTCTCTTGCAATCTCTTCTTTTAAAAGTTCCTCTTTATCTATCGCTATTACAAGAGTTGGGGCCTCAGTATTATAATATCTCATTAAAGATCTTATACTATAACACGAGCCAGGAGGATACGTCTGCATGTGATCTGATGCGGCCCGCAGTATTTCTTCAGCAAGCGTTAGGTACTTGTCTTCTGCTGTGATTTGGTAAAGCCGAAGAAGATTTTCTGCATGGACTGCATTGCCAGAGGGCTCTGCCCCATCATAGAATTCACATTTCCGGACCTTCACTTGGAGCTCGTTTCCTGAACTAAAATAGAAGGCGCCATCTTGCGCTTTATACTCATCTTCCAGTACTTTGGAAAGATCGATAGCAAGCTTTAGCCATTTTTCTCCCAACCCCTCTTCAAATAAACTAAGATACGATTTTATGATAAATGCATAGTCATCAAGGCAAGCGACAAACCTCGCTTCTCCATCCCTATAGCGCCTACAGAGCCTGCCCTCTTTATAACAGCTGCCTTGAATGAACTCGGCGGCTTTAATCGCCGCATCTACCCATTCTTTCCTGTTAAAAGCGCTACCGATTTTAACAAGAGAATCTATCATCAGCCCATTCCAGCTCGTTATGATCTTATCATCGATAAAGGGTCTTACCCTCTTTTGCCGGACCTTTAACAGTTTCTCTCGGCAAACTTCCAGGCGGGACTCTAATTCCACTTTATCAAGTCTTAAATCATCAGCGAGCGTTTCCCTACCGTCTTTTAGGTAAAGAACGTTTTTTCCTTCAAAGTTCCCTTGCAGGCAAACACCATAAAACTCGCAAAAAAGACCCGCATCCTCAGGCGATAAAACCTCACATATTTCATCGAGTGTCCAAGTGTAAAATATCCCCTCTTCCCCTTCTGAGTCCGCATCTTCTGCAGAATAAAAGCCCCCTAAAGGATCTGTCATATCCCGAATGATGTAGGTGCATATCTCTTCACAAACTTTTTTATACTTTGGATTCTTTGTCAGTTTCCATGCTTCGAAGTAGGTCTTGGCAATCCCTGCATTGTCGTAGAGCATTTTTTCAAAATGGGGAATCTGCCACTTATCATCAACAGCATATCTTGCAAATCCTCCCCCAATATGATCATAAATCCCCCCCTCTAACATTTTATCTAGGGAATTTGTAGCAAAGAAAAGAGCTCTAGTATCTCCCTGCATTTTTCCATACTCTAAAAGAAGGCTTGCCTGAAAACTTAAAGGAAATTTCGGTTCCCCCTTAAATCCCCCATAGTAGGGGTCTGCCATAGTAAGAAGGCTTTCTATTGCTTGCTTTATAAAAACCTTGGGAGCAATCTCTCCGGCCGTGGGAACGGCCGTCTTTTCAAACATGGCAAAAAGTTTATCCGCCTGCTCGATGAGCAGCTCTTTTTCCTCTCCAGACCAAATCTCTGCAACCTGCAGCGCAAACTCTTGCACTCCCATAACCCCACGCCGGGTCTTCGGAGGCATATAGGTGATTGCAAAAAAAGGTTTTAGATCAGGGGTTAGAATCACATTCAGAGGCCAGCCACCAGCTGAAGACATGAGTACTTGGGCCATATCCATATACATGCTATCGACATCGGGAAGCTCTTCCCGGTCTACTTTGATGTTGATAAATGTCTTATTGAGAATAGCCGCTGTTTTTTCATCTTCAAAGGATTCCTTCTCCATGACATGACACCAGTGGCATGTAGAGTACCCAATAGATAAAAAAATGGGTTTATTTTGCATACCGGCCAGGTCAAAGGCTTCCTGGCCCCAAGGGTACCAATCGACAGGATTATAGGCATGCTGAAGCAAATAGGGAGATTTTTCACTGACAAGTTTATTAGCACGTCGAGAATCTGTCATGAAAGGCTATACAACACCAAGATATTTAGCGATGAACCAGGCAATGATAAGAACAACTGCGGAAGCAAGAGCCCATAATAAATTAGGGAACCATTTAACTCCCCCACCCATACTGCCACGGACCTCGAGAGTTCCGATGCCGTAGGCAAACTCATGTTTTTCTTGTGGAACACGAAAAGCCTGAGGATTTTCTTGTTGCAAAAGATCCATATCCAGGCCTAAGAAACCTGCATATTGTTTCATAAAGCCAAGAGCATAGACCCCAGAGATGAACTGGTAAATACTTCCTTCTTCAATAGCTTCGAGATAGCCGGAGCGGATCGATGTCGCGTTCTCAATTTCTTTTAGTCCTAAGTTCAATTCTTTTCTTCTCGCTTTGAACATAGCACCGATTCTTTCTAGATCTTCGCTCATATAAATCTCCGTGTAATACACTACCCAACCAAAATGCTATTGTTTTACATCTGCGCTTCAAAGTCAAGAACTGTTATAGAGCAGCTGGCGCTGCTGTATATAGGTCAGCCTAATAGCTGGCCAAAATCAATAACCTGATCAAAATACCCCTCATCTAAAACAGAATCTTCAATTCCATTTACGTGAATCAGAACAGGTCTAACCGAAAATTGCCTAGGCATTTTCAATCGAGCTCTTTTTTCTTCCATTTCCTCAATCACCTTTTTATCTATCCGATTTTTAGAGAATTTAACCTCGCAAAGATACAAATTTTGAAATCGAGTTTGGATCATGTAATCGATTTGACATCCAGGTTGTCTACTGGTAGGCTTCTGAAAAAATGGACCATCCATAACCACTTCCTCTGGAGATATACCCAATAGCTTCAAAACAGTTTTGCGATTATGAACAACTAAATTTTCAAATTGCAATCCCATAATACCCTCCCAGCCTGGTAAATTGGTTAATATGGAATTAGAAAAATCACCCTTTTCTATTTTTGAAAGATTGCGAGAAATATATTTCAGATAGAACCGAAGATAGTTATCGCTTAATCGATACCGACTTAATTTTCCCTCCTTGCCATTCTCTAGAAACCAAGAAAAATCTCTTCGAACAAATCCTGCCTTCATCAGATCATCTAAATATTTATTCCGCACCCCTCCTCGACTTTTTTTCAATTCTTTACAAATTTCAGGAATTTCCTTTGGCCCATCTGCAAGAATAGTGACTATTTCTTTGTAGCTTCTGCTACGTCGCGAAAACAGATCTGAAAATATCTCATCAAATTCTCGTACTAATAATCCCCCTTGAGTGAAACAAAGATTCTGGATGTTTTTTTCTGCAGTAAGCGCAGGAGAAATTTCTTCAAGATACCGAGGCACTCCACCTGTAATAGATAAAAGTTTAAATTTCTCAAAAGCTGCAATTCTTTTTTCTTTAGGACGCCAAAAAGCGTTGCAGACATTAAGCGGAAGTTCTTCTAAAACAAGATCTATTGTAATTCTTCCGACAAAGCCTGTGCTGCTTAAAATATTTTCCTCTATCCATGAAGAAATAGAACCACAAAGAGCCATAACTAATTGAGGATTTTTGCTAAAATACATATCCCATGCAGTTTTTAACTTTCCCAGGAATGTCGGGTCTTTCCCTCCCATCCATGATATTTCATCAAAAACGATAAGAACCTTCCCTTTTTCTGTATGTTTTGAAAGAGCCCAAAATAGGTTTCCCCAATCATCAGCTTTAACTCCAGGCAATCCAGCTCTTTCAATTTGATTAGCAAACTCCTCTCGCTGGAGTTGTGCATTCATTTTAAGAACTGGTGGCATGCCAGAAAAGAAAAAGCTTTTCATTTCTTTTCCAAATTCAGCAAGCAACCTACTCTTACCAATTCGTCTTCGGCCGCGTACCACAATAAGACTGGAACTTCGCTTGGTTAAGAGACCTTTAAGCCTCTCCATTTCAGGTTCGCGTCCAATGAAGGGAGATATCGTCATTTTCTTTTCCATGTTAGATTGACTACAATATTGCAGAACGGGAAAATAAAATCTATCCCCAAATAGGCGAAATGTCGATTTGGGGATAAAAAATTAACCCAAAAGATTGATCCCAAAATCAACAAAACGTCAATTTGGGGATAAAAAATTAACCCAAAAGATTGATCCCAAAATAGACGAAATATCGATTTACCATAAACAGTCGTCAAATTATTTTTTTAGGAAAAATCAGTTAGGAAGACACAGGGAGCTTTGATATCATTGTTTCTGGTATCCTTTGCTGACCTTCTCATTTCTATTCAGCTCATTTTTAATCTACTTGTCTTTTTTCTCTAAGGATCTCGGAGCTATAGGAGTAGACATCAACGCTGACCATCTGGCTATCGCAGAAACAGATCGCTTCGGCAACACTATAAAACATAAAAGCATTCCTCTTGTTACCTATGGAAAGAAATCAGATCAGACTCTTGCAATAATTGGAGATGCCGCAGCTGAGATAGTCGAGTGGAGCGTTCGAACAAAAAAAACTATAATTCTTGAAAAACTAGATTTTACAGCCTCCTATAGCTCTATTATAGGGAGTATCAAATCTCGCGGCTATCGTTTTGCAGTAAAAGTAGAAGAGGTCAATCCTGCTTTTACTTCTGTGATTGGTCGTGTAAAATTTGCGTCCAGATATGGACTTACGATTCACGAAGCTGCGGCGCTAGCAATAGCCCGCAGATTCCAAGAAGCTTCCGAAAGAGTGCCGCGCCGTTTGGATAAAATACCAGACGGCAAATGTGGTCATGTCACTTTGCCTTTACCCGTGAGGAATCAAGGCAAACATGTATGGTCACAGTGGCGGCAGATTCGGAAAAAACTTCCAGTGGCGCTTGCAGCGCATTTCCGGGCGACGAAAGTCGATCCTTTGAGTAGACGTAAGTCTGCTCATTGAGATAGGGGAATACCTCCTTCTCGGGCTTTGTTGGTGAGACTCCAACACACGAACCGTCGATAACACTGCTTGATCGACGTACTGTACTTGTCTATGAAATGTGTAGATTTGTATAGTTATTTAGAAGCGGCATCTATTTAGATACCCTCTTTGCAAACTAAAAAAACTATATACTATGCCTCAGGCAATTCTTGGTTAACGGCGAATGTATCCACGTCTATTCGAAGATCACCCCTAAACCCTTGCATATTCGGATTCTGATCAATAAATCGGTCGGCAGCAATCCTTAAAGTCGCGCGATTTCCTATATCGTGATGGCGTTCATCAGCCCAAAAAGCACGTATTGCAACCTGGGCGGTCATAGCAGGTACAGCGGCAGCTACGGCTACCTGATCTATATTAACACCGTCAAGGCGCCCCTGCAATACTGAGACAGCCAGTCTCTGGACTTTACCTGGATTACAGACCATTCCATGAGCATCGTAAGATCCAGTTAAGGCCGCAACCATTGCTCGGCGAGCATTTTCTTTCTCACCCTCAATATTTGCTCCGCGAGCTCTGTCTACATAGGTATTACTAAAGCGCCAAAGACGAGCAACCACTTCCTTGCCGGGAATTGCAAGACCATGAATCGTAAATGTGGCATCCGGCTGCAGAGGGCCGAAAGGGTTTCCGCGATCTCTAGGTCCTATGAAAGCTCTTTCTGCAAGAGTTCTATTTGCTGATGCTGGCCGCCTTCGTAAGTAAGCTAAAAACTCTCTATTTGCTTGGTCTATTTGCTGTTGAGTCATCGCACCTGTGGCATTACGTAACAGGACCATTGCAGCACTTGTTCTTTCATCGCGACCGGCAGCATGAACATTTATACCTGCAGCGGCTGCAGCGGCAGGTTGTCCTGCAAAGCCCCCTAAAAAAGCCAGTACATCTATACGTCCATCAGGGCCTACTACAGCCTCCCTTATATCATGAAAATGGGTAATAGGTTCTGCAATAGCTGTTTCTAATAACTCTGTAAGGCGATACTGAACGATATATCCTAGACGCTCGACACCCGGAGGAAAATCAATAGCTAGCTGATTTACAGCTCTTGTTACTCGCTGCTCCCTCTCTTGATGGGGAACTCTGGAAAGGACATTTAAAATGTGATTCCAAAAAACATTACCAACCTCAAGTGCAAAAACGCGCAAAACTTGCGTCACAAACGCATCCCTTTCAGCGTGGGAAATGCCACTAAGAACTTCTAAACAGCTAGAATATGAATACTCATTAGCGGTAATACGCAAGCCTTGAGTCACAAAAGCCGACCTCTCAGGGTTAGGAATATCAGCTAGAATTTCAAGACATAGTATTTTAGTATAACCTAATCCTGAAGTAAGGCGGAGGCCCAGAGTTACAAAATTTTCTCTATCAGGAGCAGGAATACGAGTAAGTAATTGAACAATTTCGTTACTGTTAGTATACCATGAGCTCAGGCGCCGGCATTGCCCTGCGAAAGCATCCCGATAACCCTTTTCCACTTCAAGATTTCGTATCACTTGAGTAGATTCTGCTTCAGTCATATTCGTAACATGAAACTTATGGCTCGAGCGGAGACAATCCTTCACAATTAGCATAACGATCGGAACTATCCCTAAGGTAATAATATAGGAGCTGATTTTTAGAGCTATTACGATAAAAGAAGGAGTTTCCTGTACAATGATAGTTTCTTGACTGCCATCCCGTATAACTCCCGGTATAACAACAGCTGTTCTACCGTTTAGATTTAAATACGCATCAGCACATTGTAGAAGGCCCTGAGAAAAAGAGACTTCGGTACAATACCTATAACTCACCGCATCATTAAAATTTATACTGTTCATTATAACCTCGGAATTTGTTAATTGAATCAATAATACAAAAATAAACAATAAAAACAAATAACCAAAACAAATAAACAAAACAAATAAACAAAACAAATAAACAGAAAATACCAAGATAAAATTTTTAATATATAACATCAAGAAAAACCTCACGCAAGACGAGTTTGAAATAAAATTATTTATTGTTTTTTTTATAATCACCAAAACTATCAAAAGAGCTATCATTATCAATGCTTGAGCTAGAAGGTTATAGGAATACGCTTTTTTCCTACTGAAAAGATGTGCATAGGAGAAGGCATTTTTAATCTGCTTGTCTTTTTTCTCCATGGCTGCAAAAATGCCCATTAAAAGAAGAAAACTATGAGTAAATCAGCCTCTACTGCTTGCTTTGTTGCAACAATCGATCTATCTCTAGCTAAAAAGCTAGAAACCGACCTTATCTCCCAAGGCTTTGAAATGAGCCGACCTCCCTATACGATATTTTCTGCTAAAAAGTCGGGACTATCGTGCTCACTCTATTTATCAGGCAAAATCACCGTCCAAGGTAAAGGGAAAGAGGAATTCCTCTCTTTTTATCTTGAGCCGGAGATTTTGCAAGATTTCTCTTTCTCCTATCCAGCGGCTGAGCATGACCCCACACCACGCATTGGTGATGATGAGTCGGGCAAGGGAGATTTTTTTGGTCCCCTATGTGTAGCTGGCTTGTTTGCAGAAGGAGACGGTATTAAAGAGCTCCTTAAGATGGGAGTCAAAGACAGTAAGAAACTCAATGACCAAACATCGCTTGCTATCAGTCGGGAGCTCAAAAAAAAATTCCCCCACAAGATTATTAAACTGTTTCCAGAAAAATATAATGAGCTATATGAGAAATTCAGGAACCTCAATCACCTACTCGGTTGGTGCCATGCAGCTGTTATGGAAACACTCATTGAAGAGACTAAATGTACCAAGGTCATATTAGACCAGTTTGCGCCGGCCGAACTCATGATAAATAACATGAAAAAAAAGAAAATCACCCTCGATCTTATCCAAAGGCCAAGAGCTGAAGAAGATCCCGTGGTGGCAGCAGCTTCGATTCTTGCAAGAGCGGCCTTTCTTGAAGGGATGGACACTTTAAGCCGTCAGGTAGAAATGACCCTTCCTAAAGGGGCGTCCGCTCAGGTAATACAAATTGGAAAACGGCTTGTTTCAAAGCATGGTCCCGATATCCTTAGGACTGTTGGAAAACTGCATTTTAAAACCAAAGACGCTATTTTATCATGATTGAATATCTCAGGATAAAAAATCTGGTCCTGATGGACCTATGTGAGGTCCACTTCGATAAGGGTTTAACCATTATTACCGGAGAAACAGGTGCGGGGAAGACGGCGCTTACTGAGGGTCTAAAACTAATCTTAGGAGAAAGAGCTGATAGCTCAATGGTACGCAAGGGCGAGGAAAAGGCCCAAGTGGAAGCAAGGCTTTCAATTTTGGCAAACTCCAAGGTGCATTCTCTCCTAGAAGAATACGGGATCGATGCTGATCCTACTGAGGCACTTATCATCACAAGAGAGATCTCTTCTGAAGGAAAAAGTAGAGCTTTTGTAAACCAGCAGATGGTCACAGCGACTGTTTTACAGTCTCTGGGCTCCCACCTTATTGATATCATCGGACAACACTCGTATCACGCTCTTAAATCAAGCGACACCTTAAGAGATATAGTAGATCTCTTTGGTGATCTGCAAGAAACACTCACTCATTACCAAAAGCTTTACTCTGCCTACAAAAGCTGTGAGAAAAAACAAGAAGCACTTAAAGCTCTACTTCTAGAAAAAGAGCGTAATTTTGAAATCTGTGAGGCAGAGCTTTCCGAGCTCCGTGAGGCAAAGCTTAAAGAAAGCGAAGAAGAAGAGCTTTTTGCAAGTTACAGCTTCCATGCAAAAGCCCAGGAAATTGGAGAGAAAGGGGGGGAGATCTGTCGGGCCCTTACTGAGGGACCTCGTCCAATGATTAGGGAGCTATCCCATTTTAAAAATGCCTGTGAGAACCTCTCCTCTACCCACCAAAGCTTTGCAGAAGCTAGAGATCTTCTTAAAGAGTCGATCATAACGCTCCAAGAAGTCGACCATATCCTCCAAAAAACTCTCTCAAGTCTTGATCACAATCCCCTCTCTGCAGAAAAGATAGAAGAAAGGCTTTCTTTGTATACTCGGATCAAAAAAAAGTACGGAAGTACTTTTCAGGAATGGAAAGAGTGCCAAGCCACTTTGGAAAACAAGCTTCGATCCTTTGAGCTTCTCGATGAGGAAGTAGACAATGCCTCTGCTGAGCAAGCCGAGACCCTTGCTTTATTAAAATCGGCGGCAAAGATCCTTACAGAAAAAAGAACATCCTCAGCTAGCGCTCTTGCAAAAAAACTCTCCTCAGCCATCCAAGAGCTGAATATGCCAGGTGCTAAAGTGATCATTGACATTACTCCGCAGACCCCTACTTCTATGGGAGAGG
>JAPLSW010000016.1 GCA_026398435.1 Chlamydiota bacterium
ACCTTTACAGCTCTAAAGATGGCAAGATCCAATGTATCGCCGCTTTTGAAAATTCTTCCGGGTTTTGCTCTGAAACTGACTCAATCGATGTGGGTCTAAAAGAGCTTGCCGCCATGAAGAAAAAACTGGGGCCGATTGCCTATATCAGCATGACATGGGATGGGGAAAACCGTTTTGGCGGGGGCGTTGGATCTAAAACAGGGTTAAAACAAGATGGGCTAAGACTTCTTGAATGGATGGATCAGAAACAGATCCCTATCGATGTTAGTCATGCCAGTGACTTTCTTATCGGCGATATTTTCAATACGATCGATAAAAAAGGATATACCCTTCCCGTGATTGCCAGCCACTCCAACATGCGCTACATCACCGATATGCCTCGCAACCTGCCCGATGAGCTAGCCTCAGAAATCATCCATAGAAAAGGTCTTATTGGGCTGAATTTCTTCTGCCATTTTTCCGGAGGAAAAACGGCAACAGATCTTCTCACCCACATAGAGCATGCCTTTGCTCTTGGGGCGCAAAGCGCTCTTTGCCTGGGCGCTGACTTCTTTGGTGACATAGACTTCCCCTACATCAAAGAGAAATACAAAAGTGATAAATGCTTTTATGAAGAGCTTGGCAATTCTTCATGCTATCCAAGATTTTTCGATATGATAAGAGAGGGTCTCCAGATACCTGAGGCTGCTATAGAAAAAATCGCTTATAGTAATGCAGATAGCTTCTTTAAAGAGCTTTTCGCCAAGCAATCTCTCTAAAATTTGCGGTAAAAGTTGCCCTTAACTTGATCGGAGTCTTTTTTTCTCACGCGTAAACAACTGCAAATCAATACCATGCGAAAATCAATCGGTAGAGCGATTGATTTCTGCTTGTTTTAATCGACAAATCGATTAAAATTAGGTTATGACTACACGAGGCGAACTAAAAAAAGCTTTACAGGACTGGCTGCAATGGCTGAACAAAAACAGCCATTTGATTGTCCACAGAAGCTCACTTGTCAACCAACAAAAGGATCTCTGCCTGGCACTTACTGGGGTAAGGCGTTCGGGAAAATCCTCTATGACAGTCCAATTGGCACAAGGCCGACTGGATGAGACCTTCTTTTTTAATTTTGAGGATCCGATTTTTTTTCCAGGAGCAAGCGTAGAAGTGCTAGATCAACTTCTCTCGCTCTATGAAGAAGAAATAGGAAAGGCTCCTAAGCTAGTTATTTTAGATGAGATCCAAAATGTCCAAGGATGGGAAAGGTGGGTACGAAAAGCCATCGATCTAGGGAATTACCAAATCGTTGTAACCGGCTCTTCTTCTCACTTACTGAGTTCCGAGATCGCAACAGCTATTTCCGGACGAGTTATTGAACAAACCATCTGGCCTCTTTCTTTTTCAGAATATTTACTATTTTTGAACAAAACGCCATCCTCGAAAGGAACTTGGGTACGCTCATTAGAAGATTATCTTAGATGGGGAGGCTTTCCCAAGGTCATCTTAACTACTGATGAAAATGATCGGATCATTTTATTAAAACAATACCTTAGTGATATTGTTCTACGAGATGTTGTTGCAAGGCATTCGATTAAAAACCAACAAGCCCTGCATCAAATAGTTAGTTTCTATTTAACGGGTCTCAGTTGCTTACATTCCTATAATGCTCTGCGAAAAGCTTTTGAAATTTCAATTGAACTAGCGTCAACACTGACAGGTTATCTGACTCAAGCTTTCCTTGTCTTTGAAATGAGCCGTTACCATCCAAATCTCAAAGTGCAAGCCCGTGATCCTAAAAAAATTTACGTGATCGATAGTGGATTGCGCACAGTATCTCTGCAATCCCACCGAGAAGACTGGGGACGTTTAGCGGAAAATGCTGTTTATTTAGAATTAAGGCGTAGAGGCAAACAAGTATTCTATTATAAGCAAGTACAAGAAGTGGATTTTGTAATCACGGAACTTGGGAAACCTGTAGAGGCGATACAAGTATGTTATTCAGATCTCGAAGATGAGCAAACACGAACCCG
>JAPLSW010000071.1:0-33961 GCA_026398435.1 Chlamydiota bacterium
TAGCTACAATTGTAGCTATGAAAAAGAAAAAAACCAAGCAAATAATCAACGCAACATGCTTTTATTTAGTGGATTAAAACAGACCTAGCTACAAAATTTTCGGGAATTGAGGGAGTAATTCAGCCTGTGCGTAGTAAGGCTCTAAGGGAAAGTCTAGCGCGCGAGCAGCTTCTAGTGCCAGCCAGGAAAATTCCAGTTCATGTCCATAGTGAACCTCAAAATTTTCCGGAGTATCAATCATCTTCCAGTCCATGGTCCACTCATTGATATTGCAAGGAAAATCCGGATGGCGGATGACCATAGAGTTAATATAAAGCATTTCGCTTAACCGATCCATGAGCGCAGGATCCGGCCAGATCCGATATAATTCAGTCAAAGCTTCTAGAACGTGAAGATGTGTATTGTGGGTTTTAATATTTCCAGGACCCACGGGACTATCGACTGTCGGATCGGTGATAGGCTGCCAGTCCTCTGTAAAAAACTCGATAAATCCTCCATAACAAAGATCGCGAGCCTTCTGCTCTAAGACATGAAAAAGATCGATAGCTGCAGCCAAGGCCTTTGGATCTTTAGAGGCCTGGTAATAAGCAGCGAGCCCATAAAGGGCAAAGGCATTTAGATAGATATGCTTGCGCCCATCCTTAGGGATCCCCCTATCGGTTACCTTGCTAAAGTAGCCTCCATGGGATCTATCTCGCATTCTATTTTCCAGGAAATTGAAGCCGGATTTGGCAGCAGCAAGGGCGGCCTTACTCTCAATTCCTTCTATAGCTAGCGTACTAAAAAACCAAAGTTGCCGCGCCTGCATGACTAAAAACTTTTCACCGGATAAAACAAACCTACCATCACGCCAATTCTCAATATAACCACCTGCCCGGTCTACAGCCTTTGGTAAATAAAAGTCACTCAAACTGGTTTTAAGAATACGGCGGCAGCGGCTGGCGTCTTCCAGCAAGCTGCTTTTGTCTTGACTCCCCTGTAATCCAGCAAACGCTAGTAGACAAATGCATGTTGTAACCTTAGCTATATGACTCTGCGTTATCATGAAGGTCAGCCTTTTTACGTAGGATTTTATTAGGGGAATTGCAGAGTCTCAAAAAAAAATAAAATAGCCAAGTAGATTTGTGAGTTAGCATCTAAAAATTGCAATCGACGAAAAAGAGGGATCAGGATACAACAAAAATTAATACCCACTATTATCTATTTGAGGCTATATGGAAGAGCGGATTATTAATGAGCTAAAAAAATCGAAACTGACAAGATACTGGCCGCTCCTATGCCTAATCCTTATTGCCGCTCTTGCGGCCTCTGCGATATCCTCAACAATGAGACCGTTAAATGTAAAGTGGATGCACAGCTTTATGGGAGTTTTTCTCTGCCAGTTTGCCATGCTCAAGCTATTCAACCCCAGAGGCTTCGCTGACGGCTTTCAGAAATACGACATCATCGCCTCTAAAAGCCGTCTGTATGCCTATATCTATCCTTTGATAGAGCTAGCGCTCGGCCTTGGCTATTTAAGACATACCTCTCCTAATATGCTCTACATAGTAACAATTGTCGTTCTTGGAACTGGCGCTGTTGGGGTTATTCAGGCTCTTTTAAAGGGACTTGATGTTCGCTGCGCTTGCATGGGAACAACTCTCGATGTTCCCCTGTCGACGGTCACTCTTACCGAAGATATCGGCATGGTTATTATGGCAGCACTACTTCTTTTTAAAATCTAATCGTTTAGGCTGGCCTTCTCAAGTAGATCAACATCGAGATTACAGATTAGAGATAGGTTCTTATTAATCTTCTCGATATCCCAGTTCCACCAAGAGATCTGAAGAAGTCTTTCTATTGTCTTGTCATCAAAGCGCATTTTAACAACTTTTGCTGGGTTGCCCGCAACGATGGAATATGGAGGTACATCTTTAACCACAACAGCGCGAGTAGCGATGATAGCTCCATCTCCGATCTTCACTCCCCCTTTAATTAAAGCATCGTAGCCAATCCAAACATCATTACCGATGATGATATCCCCTTTGACTGGTAGATCGGAGATATTATACACACTTTCCCACCCATTTTGAAAAATGGGAAAGGGATAGGTACTTATACCATCGAGTTTGTGATCCCCTGTCATGATGAATTTCACTTCAGCAGCGATTGCGCAGAACTTGCCGATAACAAGCTTTACCTTGGAAAAGTCGTAGTTATATAAGACGTTATACTGCTCAAAGTGATCGGGACCATAGCGACCATCGTCAAAATAGGTGTAGTCACCTACAAAAATATTTGCAGCCTTCACAAAGTTTTTTAAGAAAACAAGCTTGGTATAGTCTTTCATCGGGTAAATACATTTAGGATCAGGTCCTGTCATACTCAGCTCCTTTCAACAACTTTTAAGGTTTCAATACATTCGGGATCGATAATGGTAACTGCCATATAATCGGAATAGCCGATAACAGCTCCAAATTTGTACTCTCTATAAAATTCACTATGTCCCGGCATGGGAGGAGAAAGAACGCCTTTGCCCGGCAAACCAAATCCCATAGACATTCGGTCGGCCTGAGACCTTCCAAATCCATTTAAATCTCTCATCCAGGTATTTACCTTGGCTCTATTTTCAGCGGCCTGCGACCAAGTGCTCCACATTTTCTGATGATCCGGATTTTCCGAGTCAAATAACCTGTAGTCAGCTTTAAACATTATTTGTAAAAACTTAACATCTGAAGAGAGAATTGAATAGGTATTTTCGTGATGAAAAAGAGCGCACCATATCCCTGGAAACTGTCCTTGAGAAACCCAACTACGAGGAACTTTTCCTGTCTCTTCGTACTCTTTGAGCAAAGAGCCTGCATATTTAGAAGGCATTTTGTGATAAACCCCTGGCTCATTTAATTCAGCGAGATTTCCAAATTCACTTGCAGCGATCTGAAGGACCTTCAGAGTCACTCTATAAAGATCTGAGCGCCATGCTTGATATTCCGACTTAAGATCCACCCAATTAATTCCTGTAATATCATCTAGTAGAGTTGAAGCGGTTGCATGACTTAGCGATGCCATATACTGTCTCCTTAAAAATTAAGAGAAATTTTTAATTACTAGCAGAGGGATTTTCTGTTTGAGAAGCCTCTATGGAAAGGCGCTCCACCTCTACTCTAAGATGCTCGGCAAGCTCCGGGTTTTTCCGAATTAGCCATTTTTTAAATTTCTCTGTTTGGGATGCTAAGACCACCGGGACATTTACAGAAGCCGGGGCGACCCTGGAAAAAGACCCGATATCGATGGTGATCGCTTTATGACCGATAAAACCAAAATTAGTTCGAATGTTGGGGTCCCTATCATGAATCCCCTTATGGCATCTTTCTACAATCAGCTCAAGTAGGGAGGTAAGACATTCTTTAGCAGCCGGCAGATCATTTTCCTCAATCAGCCTCTTAAAAAGAGGCTGAACAAGCTCTGCTTTTGTCTGTAGAGCAAACTCGATAGAGTCCATATCGACTGGGTAGGCAATACCAAGCTTATCTACGATCGTAAGCTTTTTTGCAAAATAGTCAGTCTTTTCCATATGTAAATAGATAAGGCCTGTTCCCTCCTTAAAATCCGCATAGGAAATCTCGCAGCTTCGTAGGAAAAAGGGAGATTTATGATGAGTATCTCGGAGAATTTTTTGCCGGTATGAATCTATAAAGGAAGGCAGGGTAAAGCTATTTAGAAATTCCCACATCCTAACGTGGTGCTTTTTCAAAAATTTCAATACCACCTTTCCATCTTGACTAAGAAAGGCAAAGGACTGCCCTCCCTTACTTAAAAAATAAAAGGGCTGAGATAAGATAGATTGCACTTGCTGCCTCTCCTCTTCAGATAAAGCAGAAGATGGGGTTAAAGGGGTAGGCGGATGCATAGGAAGGATCTTACTCATCTCAAAGCCTTCGGTTTGTCCATGGCAGAACCTTTCTACTCCACGGAATAGAACTAGAGCCAGAAAGACTTTAAGCATGATGAGCGAGACTTTCCTAAGCTTACTCATCTACCTACTTCCAGCAAAAATAGGATCGACCATAGGCTTACCTGTTAGCTTTTCTAAGGTAGCCAAAGGAGCGCTACCTGGCTGCACAAGAGCACTGTAAGGAACGACTATGGTCTGCTCTAGGGCATACTGCCCACCGATTGCTGCATGAGACACTTGGTCAGTATACACTGCCCAACAGCAGTTCGGAGGGAACTCCCAATAGTCTTTGGGACAATTTTTTTGAAAATCATCATCTTCTTTTAGGTAGTTATGGAGTCCGAGCATAAAGACATCATAAGGAGAGCGAAGAGTCACCGGCAGTCCAAGGCCTTTAGCTGCCTTTTTGGACATGCGAGCAAGTTTTGAAAGAGGTGAATGGCTCATACCTTTAGGAAACGGCATATCCATGGTGCCACCAAATTTTGCTGCAAGAGCTCCAAAGGGCTCAGTTGTGATCCATTTACGGCTTTCTGTCGGATTAATATTGGTGAAAAACCGTAAAATCCTATTTCCATGCATCGGCCTTGTAGGAAAAGAATCAACATGGAGAAGATCATTGCGAGCTCTTGTTCTTAGCTGCCGACCCTTCTCTTGGAAAGGTCTAAAACTTGCGTAATCAAGCTTCCATTTTTCCGCATAAGGCGCTAGTACTTTAGAGAGGAAATCGACCGATTGCTTAGAATAATTTCTCATGATATGGAGCAGCTCGTTTTCTTGGGCCTCAGAGGTGCGCATGAAATTCGTGATTTTATCCGACTGGGGTTTATAGGCTATGTTCTTCCTGTTAGCCGCAGCCGTCTGCCTTTGGGCTAGAAGAAATTCTAGATGGTCCTTCGGAAAGGCAAAAGGACAAGTAGGGAAAAATAGGATGTTGCCCTCTTCAAGCTCTTTGCAATATTTTTCTTGATCGTTTTTCTGAGAGAGAAAATCTGATAACTCAGCGCTTTCAACAGTGATTAGCTTAGCCATAAAACCTGCAGTAATAGGTGATTGTTTTTCATGGGATTGTACCTTGGGGAAAATATCGGCGCAAATGATTTAAATTACTAATCAGGCTATGCAAAGAAATTATTTATTGAAAAAGAAATGTAACAGACACTCCCCCTTGTCATTACTGGGTGTTTCGGTTACATTTTACCGGAGAGATTTACACTTTACCATCCTATCAAAAAAAAACTAAGGATTGACCTTAAGGTTTAACCAGTAGCGAGTATGACGTAGCACTCCAATTTTTATAAGAGCCCCCATTTCGACAAGCTCTGCTAGGTCTCTTGTGGCTGTCGCTCTAGAAGTTTTTGTAATGGAAATATAATTTTCTGCACTGAGTCCACCCTGAAAACCCTCAAGTCCTTCAGCAAAGATTCTAAGTAGCACTTTTTCTTGTCGCGGATTGAGTTGCCCCTGTAATGCACTGAGCATCGTTGCCTTATCGATTATAAAGTAAAGCAATGCTAAGGACTCCTTCTGAGCTTCTATAATGACCTCTGTAAAAAACAAGGTCCAATGGCCTACATCGAGAGTCTTATTGCATTTCTCAAGTGCTGCGTAATATTCTTTTTTCCTTTTCTCTAGCACTTTAGAAATTGCAATGACTACAGGACGATCTACCCCTTGAGAAAGGATTTTCTCAACTATTGCCCGGCCTATTCTCCCATTACCATCTTCGAAGGGATGGATGCTTTCAAAATATACATGCGCTATAGCGGCTCTTCTTAAGATAGATCCATTTTCCTTGGAAGCATTGAACCAATCTATAAACTTGTTCATTTCCCCCCTTACCCTATCCGAAGGAGGAGCCTGAAAAAAAACTTTTTCGGCCCCATAGCGAGACGAAACTATTTGCATAGGCTCTTTATGTGTTCGATACCTTCCACAATCCTCAATGCGAGGATTGTCTTTAAAGAGTGTAGAATGCCAGGCAAAAAGCATTTCGTGAGTAAGTGGGTTGTCAAACGTTTCATAAACACTGCAAAGAAGCATTGCTATGCTAGCTTCTTTTTGTGACTCTTTTTTTAGCTCCGTTTGGATCCCAAAGTGCCGTTTTATAGAAGATTGTAGACTTTTTCGGTCTAGGATCTCCCCTTCTATTTTCGAGCTCTCCATCCCCTCAGTGCTAAGCATTTCCACGATATACTGCTGACACCGAGACTCACCAATATGTTTAAACGTAGCCAAAGAGCTTCCAACTGCTAAAAGGAACTGCTTTTCTCTTTCAGCAATTAGCTGCACCTCGCTCGTAAAATTTGGCCAATCTGGCAATTCCCAATTCCACGGCATGAGTTATAGACTCCTATTCTATAACTCACAATATAGCACAAAAATGAGTTATAGAACAAGATCCTATAACTCAATGCGTATATATTCGGAGAACTACCCTTAAATTCAAACTATAACTATGTAATTTTCAATACGTAACAAAGAAAAAAATTTCCTCAATGTTCCACTTTTTTACATAATTCATTTCCGTGAATCGCAGCTCATAAAGAGCCCTGATTTTTAAGAACAGTGAATTTAAATGATTTATATCAAGCATGTTACACATAAGAATTAAAGAATTAATTGAGCTTTTAGCCATTTCCGGCAATAATGGAGTGTAAATCCATAATAGCCGGAATACACGCATATGTACTATAAAAGAACACTAACTCAAGTGATTAAAAATATATCAGAAACCTTTCCAGTACTCCTTGTAACGGGACCGAGACAGGTGGGAAAAACCACCTTGCTCGAACACCTTAAAGAACCGGAAAGAAAATATGTGACTCTCGACGATTTAGATGAAAGAGAGCTCGCTCAAAAAGATCCAGCACTTTTTTTACAAAAACACCAGCCTCCCGTTCTTATAGATGAGGTTCAGTATGCTCCAATGCTTTTTTCAGTGATTAAGATGCATGTGGATAAACATAAGATAAATGGAAGCTTTTGGCTTACTGGCTCACAAAAATTCGAACTCATGCAGGGAGTTTCTGAAACACTTGCAGGAAGAGTAGGAATCTGCGAGCTGCTGGGTCTTTCGATTTCTGAAATCAATCGTGTTACAGAAAAAATAGATCCCTTTCTTCCTACAGAAGATTGGATTGAGAAGGCGCGAAACAAAAATCAGAATACAAAAGATCTTATGGATGTTTATCAAGCTATTTGGAAAGGATCTTATCCAAAGCTTTTGTCTGATCCCAAAGTTTCAAGAGACATTTTTTATTCTTCCTATATTCAAACTTACATCCAAATAGATGTACGTAACATAAGCAAAATTGGGGATTTGATTACTTTTCAAAGATTTTTGAAAGTAGCCGCAGCAAGAACCGGGCAGCTTCTTAATTATGTTGATATGGCGCGTGACGTTGATGTCGATCAAAAAACCATAAAATTCTGGATTTCTATTTTAGAAACTTCAGGATTGATTTATCTTTTATATCCCTATCATAACAATATCACAAACAGGATCATTAAAACTCCAAAGCTGTATTTTCTAGATACTGGTCTTTGCTGCTATCTAACAGGATGGTCATCTCCAGAATCTCTGGAAGCTGGATCAATGTCGGGAGCTATTTTAGAGACCTATTTGCTCTCTGAACTTTTAAAAACTTATTGGTATAACGGAATAAAAGAAAACTTCTATTTTTACCGTGATAGGGATCAAAAGGAGATTGATCTACTCATAGACCATGACCAAACTCTTTATCCAGTGGAATTTAAAAAAACGGCAACACCTAGCTTAAATGCTACCAAAAACTTCCATGTCCTTGAAAAAATGGGAGTAAAAAAGGGACATGGCGTCGTAATTTGCTTCAAAGAAAAAGAAGTTGCCCTTTCAAAAGAAGTAACAGCAATTCCAATAAGTTATTTGTGAAGCACTTTTTAAAGAAGGTTCATATCGTAGGCACTATCCAACGAAAAAAGGCTAAAACAGGTTAATGAGCTGCACGCTGAAGATACAAGTTTGAGGCAGATCTTTTCCACCACCGGGAAAAGGGATATAGCTCAATACAGGCTCTATAAAGGAATTTAAAAAAAGATGGGCCTGGTAGTAGGTCTGGATCATAAGTTCGCTCTTTCTTTCAAAGAGCCTTTTGTTAAGCTTCGACCAGGCAAGACCCATGCCAAAAGAATCACTTGGACGGGTTAGAGCAAAAGCGGTAAGTCCAAAGCCTACAAAGCGATTCATGGGAAGGGTTCTTCCGTTATTCATACCCGCCTGCCAGAAGACGCTAATTCCGCTGTCATCAATACCGGGCTTTTTAAACCATACCCGTTGTGATCCGAAGAGATACACCCCTTGCGCCCCCTGTTGCTTTGTGACATCAGGAATAGATAGTAAACCAGTTTGGTACCAGCCACCAAGAGCTACGATCCCTGGCTTATCTTCCTTGCCTGCAAACCAATTGACACCGGTCTCTGCCGCATAGAAATAATATCCATTGAAATGGGGACCTTCAAGACCGGTATTCTTACCCCTAGCCAGATTCCCATCGTAAGCACCGAGTGATACATAAAAATCGTCAATAGGAGCAATATTTGCGGTAACACCATAGGCTGAATCGTAGTATCCCGGCATTACGCCGATGTTTACCGGATTGGTGAACACAGGAGTAAACAAAAGACCGCTGACAGCCGGAATAGCTTCTGATTTTCTCTGTACTGGGATCGGTCTTAAGACGTTGTTAAAATCTAAGCTGGGGAGGGTTTTTCCAATGCGTAGGCAGAGCTTTTTATCAAATAGCTCCTGCCTATACCATGCTTGATATAGCTCTGTTCTATTAAAAGGGGGATTAGCCGGCATTGAGTCAAACCCTTGCACAGAGCCCACCCGGCCGTTAGAATCCATACCATTAAACTGCAAGAATTCTACACCAAATAAACCACCTTTCCAGGAAGAGCATTTGCTGGTGTCAAAATCCATGCCTAAAATGAGTAGGTTGTTTCCACTCCATCTGCTGGCAAGTACATTCTTAGTTAAGGTTACATCACCGTCAGCCAGCCATACCGCACCGAATCTTAATGGATCGGACTCTTTAAGCTGGAATATCCATTTCCCTAAATCCCCTGTCCCAGTCAAAATATCTACAGTGCCAGGGTTCGAGCTTACGCTTACCGGATTTTGGGATTTTATCTTTGCAAAATCAGGAAACTTCGTTTCCTCAGCAGAAAATGCCAAGCCGTGATATGCAAGAATGAGCGTATAGGCGCAGATAATCCTCTTCAAAAGACCCTCACTTATATAACTATTTTAAATTCTCTATATACTGCATCCCTAAAAAGGAGCTGGCTCCAGGCGCTAGTAGCTGCTGATTATTCACCATTACTGTTTTTGCCGTATTCTGGCATCCATTGACGATTAAATAGGCCGTTCCGTCTTTTCTTCCTAAGACATATGAGGTCGTGATCATGGTTCCCCCGTTTAGGCCTGAGGTCTCCATGATCCGGTTTATACATTTAATGCTCGTAGACATGAGGTTCATATATACTACAGAGCCTGGCACTGTATAAAAACTATCATTTGTTCCCTTAACAGGAACGACACCGTTCAGAAACGATTTACCCGCATAATATCCGAAGCCCCCACTCGAAAAATCAGGAATGGTCTTTGTATCTGTAACAAAGCCCACTTCAGCGGCAAGCCAATTCGTACCCAATTTCAAAGGAGTATAGGAAACCATGGAAAAGTCATAAGGATTGGCCGCGTTATTAGCTTTTGCTAATGTGGCCTCAATAATATTTATAAGATTTTGGCGGACACTTAAGAATTTTTCCAAGTCCACAAGGGGACTTGGAATTTCAAACTGACCTTGCTGATTTTTTAGCTGAGGGATAAGCCTCATAAGACCTTCAGGTGAACTCAAGTCCTCTTCCAATCTACTCAGCATATCTTTTTGATTCTTGATGGCAAAGTAATCAGAATTTCCGAGCCAAAATCCCCCGAGAAGCAATACAACGCCCGCTAAACAAAGAACAATTTTTTTCATCTTTTAAGCCTTTTTATAAGTTTCTTTTACAAAATAAGAAACAAGGATACTGATCAGCACACACACTGGTAATACCCAAAGATACGTAAAGAAGCTCTCTGAGGTATTTGTGATAAACAGCCTTGGTATAAACAGCAGCAGAGAATTAAAAATAAATACGGCTGTATTTATCACCCCAAGAGCGACAGCTCTTGTTTGGTCTGTAGCAAGCTCACTTGCGCATGTATAAAAGAGCATCGCTCCTGATAGGAATACGCCAAGCAAGAAAGATACTACTTGTATTAAGAAGAAATTACCGATGTTAAAATGAGGCAGATAAAGACTAAGTATCAGGAAGATAGTCCCCAGCACCAAGGAAAGATGGATAACCAAATGGCGAGATTTAACCTTATTAGATATCCAACCCAATAGTGGGGTCCCAATACCAATACCGGCAAATACAAGCCCACTGATAATCAGAGAATTCGTGGTGTCTACCGAGTAGAATTTTTGCACATTTAAATACCAAAAACTTCCATAAGCCGCAAGTACGCCAAACGAGGTTGCAGCACATATAGCGCAGAGCCATACTTGGCTATTTTTACATACCATACCAATACTTTTAGAAAGAGAAAGAGGCTTGGTTTTTTCTTTGCCTTTCTTTGGGCTCTTTACGATGATCGCAGCGAGAACAAATAAGACAAGTCCTAAAACAGAGAGCTTTAGGTAGATGTTTTGCCATGTCATTGTTTCAAGAGCTATAACAAGCTTATAGTGGATGATCGCTGCAAGCACACAAGATAGCGACTGAGTAAGACCGAACATGATCGGAAATAATTTTGGAGCAAACCACTGTGATACGAGCTTACCGGCGGCTAGAAAGGCAAAAGAAGCGCCGATCCCCTGAACAAAATTCGAAGCGCAAAATAAGGGAAGCGTCGTTGAATAGGTTAAGGTAAAATTACCCAAAGCCAGTAAGAATAGCCCTGAAGCGACCACATTGCGTATGTTAAAACGGTCAAGAAGATAACCTGCTGGAATTTGCATTAAAGCAAAGCCTAGGATGAAAGAGCCGATCGATGCTGCCGCTCCCGAATCTGTTAGATTAAGAGAGCTTTTAATCGTACCCGCAAAGACAGCTCCTGCAGTATTTAGAAAAAATGCGTAAATCACAAAGAGTGTGATTACGAACCACACAAGAACACCCTTGAAGGACACTTTCATATATAACCTATTGGTAAAATAATCTATTCAGGGCTGATAAGTACTTATCAGCCCTATTAATTGAAGTTAGTTCTTGGCCTTTTCGTAGGCCGGCTCTCCCATAATCCACGTTTGATCAACACTTCTGTCATCGCCAAGGATCATAATAGAAAAGAGGAGTTTAGCTGCCTCATCCATGTCTTTAGGTCCATTTTTATCGACGATTTGTGATGTCTGCCAAGCGCAGGCCTTTTGGCCGGAGGTCCAATCAAGAACGACAAAGTCAGCTTCTTTACCCGGATCAAAGTTACCGATCCTATCATCGAGATATAAAGAGTGAGCTCCACCCAAGGTCGCAGAATAAAACGCTCTATAAGGAGAGAGCTTATTGCGCTCAGCTTCAGCTGCATCAAAGTTGCGAGGATCGACACTGCCATCGAGTAGGGTGTTATTGCACATACCTACCTTATAGGCTTCATCGAGCACGTTAAGGATGGAAAATTTATTGCCAGCTCCTATATCGCAACCGAGAGAAAAACGGACTCTATGTGCAGGATCGGTAACTTTACCCAAACGGAATAATCCGCTTCCTAAGAATAGGTTAGATAGAGGACAGAAGGAAACTGCCGCGCCAGCTTTTGAAAGGCGCTTATATTCATCATCCGATGTCCAGACCGAATGCCCCCCTGTGAATTTAGGACCTACCAGGTCATACTTTTCAAAAGCTTCCAAATAGTCATGAGTACAATGGTGGGCATTGGTATCTCTGATTTCGTGGGGATTTTCATTTAAATGGGAGTTGAACCAAACATCAGGAAATTCTTTTCTTAGTTTTTGGCAAGATGTCATCATGTCATGGGTGCATCCTAAAGGAAAGCGAGGAGTGATGGCATAGAGGTTTCTTCCCTTGCGATGCCATTTTTCGATGAGCATCTTTGAATCTCTATAGAAATTATCTGCGGTATCAAAGGAACCCTCTGGCGCAAATCTATCGATACCAGTAAGTCCCCCGATAACGAGCATATTTCTTCGGGAAGCCTCTTCGAAAAAGACTTCGGTACAAACAGGAGCATGAGTTAAAAAAGCTTGGCAGGTAGTCGTTCCACCAGCTAGCAGATCGTCGAAAAAGTGTTTCGCTCCTTCTTTAGCATAGACAGGGTCGCTGTATTTTTTCTCTTCAGGAAATATCCCTTCGAGCAGCCAGCCGAGAAGTTGCTCTCCATAGACTCCAAGGACTCTTGTTTGTGCCATATGGATGTGACCATCCACAAAGCCCGGAAGAATGAGTCTGTCTTTAATATGCGTTATAGCAATACCTGGATACTGGGAAGAGATTTTATCATAAGGGCCGTAAGCTTTGACTTTACCGTTTTCAACGACAAGCATCCCATCAGCATAAAATCTAGCTGACTTCTGCTCCGCCCCTACATGTTTCCACGGGTCATCGATAAAATCGAAAAATGAACCCCTAATTGCCTTGAGTGCCATAAAAAAATCCTTTTGTGCCTGGTTATATATATTTTTTTAACCTAGCATTTTGGATTTTGATCTTGCAACCTTTTTCTAGCGCAAGCGGATCCTAAATTTTCTATCTAGCGTCTGAACTCATTAAAAAAAAGCTCAGGTTAGACTGATATAGTCACAGATGTTACTGAACACAAAATCTCCCATCTGGACAAGATGAAATAAAGCCAAAAGTTCCGCTTAATGTAAAATTCCCAGTATTTACTGTCTCATAATCGCAAGGAGCTATGTTAAATGTACCGCTACCGTTATTGAAGAAATAGCCTGTAGTGGCATCGTTATTATTGCCTGTTAGATTTAAACAAACAGAAGGAGTATTTAGATCAGAATAAACGTATACACTAGGCGCAACATTACTGATTAAGGTGTTATTTGCGATAGTAGCAGACAAACTTATAAACTTGTTTATATCAATACCCGAAGAATTATTTACACTAGAGTTTTGGCAGTTGCTGATCGTATTGCCCGAAACATTCAATGTAAAAGAATCGATACCACTACCTGAATAGCAGGTGATCCCTGACCCAGCGCATCCATCAATTTCGTTATCCACTATGGTTAGATTTAGATTCGAAAAATCTTGGTTTACAACGATTCCACTGGATCCTGTTCCATTAATATGTGTAATAATGTTGTCGCTGATTGTTATGTTTCCTGTTGAAGTAGCTCCTGAAGCTATCACAGCAATTGCATTATCATAAAGGCTTGTCATTGTATTGTCTTTCACTTGCAGTGTTAATGTATCGACCGGAGTTGCAAGAGCGATCCCTCCACCATCATTATTTGTAATTGTATTTGAAGATGCGATGATATCTAGATTTGTAAATGCACCATCGGTATGCAGGTAAAGAGCATTCGATGTACCACTAGGAAACCCATTTCCAGAGAAGGTATTGTCTTCTAATACGATCGAACAACGATCCGTTGTTGTTGCTGCTGTAAGGGTAACTACAACGCTCGAACCTAGTCGCGATTCATTCCCTGTATCGTTATTTGTAATCGTGTTATTTAACACAAAAATATCTGCGTTAACAAGGGCCTCGAGATTGAACCTGATGGCTCCTACTGCATTGGCGTTAAATACGTTATTTTCTATGAGAGCTGTAAGTTCATGATTATGGGCTGATATATTTAGAGGGATTTCGGATCGAGAAGTCTGCCCTTGAAACGTATTACCTGAGCAAACGATAGAAGATGTCCCATAAAGATCTAAAAAGACTCCGTTAATGTTATTTAAAAACTGATTATTTGTTAAAGAGATGGAGGCATCCCCTAAAAAGGAGGCCTCAATCGTATAAGTCCTAGTGTTTTCGAACGTACAAAAAGAAACATCCAAACTTTGGGGATCAGCTCCATAGATGGCATCATGTAGTGCAGAAGTAATCGTAAAACCGCTTATAGCATTGTTAGTGGCAAGGGTGATGGCATGGCCCGTTGTACTTGTCATCTGCGGGGCGGTCGCTGTCTGAGCAGGTATGGTAATTGATCCTTGCGATGTTTGCGCTATGTGAGTCGTTCCTGAGCCCCAGAAACTTTGATCCGCCTGAAGGGTGATCCCCGAGTCCATTCCGGCTGTTGTCCCATCACCTGGGAATACATAAATGATGTCACCGGGCCCCGAGTTAGCCTCTGCTTGGGCAAGGGTGTGGTAAGGGCTTTGGTAAGAGCCATTAGAGCTACTTGTATTACTTACAAAAACGAAGAATAAAGGAGCGCCGGTTAGTGGGTCGGTGGCTACTGCATTTTTGCGAGCTTTACCCACGACGACGATTTCTTGCCTACCGACCGGTTGGACCATGCGAGTAATGAGAGTTTCAGCTTTTTTACAAGAGCTGGTATCGCATCGTTTCTTTACCTTTGACGTGCCTCCAAAAGGAATGCTTAAGGTCAGCTGGCATTGGAAATTATTACGGAACATCCTGTCATAAGAGTCACTCACTTCAAAGGTGACATATTCTTTAAACATCCCAGCTATCCGTCCTTTTCCACCCCAGGTATTACCACCGATTTCTCCCATGTAATAATAGGGGCCGGCAGCAGCGTAGAAATCAAAGAGGCGAGATTTGCCAAAATGAAAACCCATCTCTGCATCTGCCCCTTTCATGGCAAATTGGTACTTTTGAGAAACGAGCATGCTATTACCTGCAAATGCCGCGAACTCCGCATCGTAAGGAGCGGAGATCTTTTTACCTACAGGCAGATATCCATTAACACGGATATCCCAGAGGGTTCCGAGAGTTTCAAGGCCTGCACCTATCTGGTTATAGTGTCCTCTTTTTGTATTCCTGTAGTCGTAGTAAGTATTCAGTCCATACGTTCTACATCCAAAAATTCCTCTAAATCCAAGTCCTGCATTAGCTGCCATTTTTCCGCTATCAAAGACGTGTCCTCGAAGATCGAGAAAGGGCATGACAGCGAGCCTTTCTGGATCTGGAGCGAAGAAACCTTCAAGCGTAGTATATCCATCGTCATATCCTATCCCTCCCCCTTCAATATGCCTGACCGATGCGCGGTAATGCTTGCTCCCATTTGGGCAAGCATCAAAAGGCTCCGTTATAGCCGCACTTTCTGTAAAAGCCATGGCAGTAAAACAGAGTAGCGATCCAGCAATTGTATTAGCTAAGAAGGGGTTCATTGATATCTCGTGGTAGAGTGATGGTATATAGCAGTTTTTCAAATAATCCATAACTCTATAACTTAAAAAACACTCAGCATTCAAGCGATTTAAATTTTAAAGATAGCGTGGTGTATTTATCGGAAATTTGCATACTCAAGAAAAAGTACAGCTTTTAAAGGTCTATTTGCCACTTTTCTATAGAGAAACTTAAGGTTATTTTTGTGCTAAAAAATTAGCAAACTGCAATGCAGCCTTTATGTCGAAATATTCCTGTCTTAGAGCGTGGTTTTTTAACACGGATCTCCATTTCGCATCCCAGAACGGAAAGATAGCGAAGTAGAGTATCTATACTGAAAGCAGAAAGACGTCCTCCGACTAGCATGGAAACCTTAGGTTGGGTAATTCCTAGCCTAATTGCTACTTCTTGTTGGGAAAGACCACAATTTTTAATGAGGGTGCTAACATTATTTAAAAGCTTAGCCCTTGCTAGAAGCTCTTCCGGTTGATCTAACCCAAGATCCGCAAAAACATTACCGGATGACACTTCGTATTCTATGTTTGCTCCGTTCTTTTTAGTCATTGTTTCCCCCGCCCTTGCGTTTCCATTCCTTATAGACCTCTTCAGCTAACTTAAGCCTTGAGTAAATGAGTTCCATATCTTGTTTTGGAGTTTCCTTACCTTTCTTGCTTTTCTTTTGGAAAGCGTGGAGTACCAAAATAGCCTCCGCAAATCTAACCGTGTATACGGCTCTAAACGTATCGCCTTTATGATCTTGAACTAGCTCAACCACGCTAGCTCCTCCAAATCCAGACAGAGTCTTTGCTATATCGGGATGCACCGCTAATTGAGCCTGATAAAGTCCGTGTCCAAATTCAACTATTACATCTTTTGGCATATCCATCAAATCGCGTTTAGATGAACTTACCCACAGTAGCGATTTAAGCTCTATTTTCTCACCCATTCCTTTACCTCAGTATATCAACATTGGTATATCTTATCTATACAAACCTAGGCTTAAATGACGATAATTCAATGTAATCACTTAAGTTTCAGCATGTTTTATTAAAAAAATGTAAGAAAATTCTACTCTATGATTGTAATTTTTTAAAGCAGTATCTAATTTTTCAGGAACTCTATTTTAAAACTGAGAAACCTGCTTCTACTGAAGCTTCAATTCATTACAGAAATAATAAAATAAACATTTACATTTTATATTATTCCATTACTTTAAAAATTAACACATCAAATAACGAGAAACTATGAACTGCTTAATTGGACTATCCTTGATTTTCGCTTCTATTACCCCAGAGGAAGACTCCTGCACGAATAACTGCAACTCTGAATTTGGGTCTACTATTGGAGAGTCCTATCTTACCAAAGCTTATAGCAATTGCCATGGGGATTGCCTGAAACTAGAGACCAATTTCGTCTCGGTAAAAAATCGACAGATCCCAAGCGGCCTAAAATGGCAATGCGTGGAATATGCCAGACGCTGGCTTATTGAGAACAAAGGGATCACCTTCGCTCCTGTCAAATACGCTTACCAGATCTGGGATTTACACTACGGTACCCAAGTAGAGACAAATGCTGAGGTCCCCCTTCTCAAATGCAAGAATAAGATTTCTAAGACAGCTCCTGAGGTGGGTGATCTATTAATTTACAGCGATGCTTTTGCAATCACGGGACATGTGTCTGTTATTGTTGGGGTAGCGCCAAATTCCGTGACTATAGGAGAGCAGAACTATTTTAATGCTCCCTGGGATGGAGGGAATTACTCCCGAAGATTACTCCTTGATAAATCCCCTGATGGCACCTACCGGATTTTTGACGACTGCCTACTCGGCTGGGTCCGTTTTGCTTCTCCCTGATCTATGTTATAGCCGCCGTTACGTCTGCAGCTTTGTAGTTAAAGATCAAAAATCTATGATATCTTAAGACCCTCGATGTATCCCACTTACTAAAAAAATCAGGGAATAGATAACAATGTAGAAGCACTGCTTTGCTGTCCATCCGGGTTTGTAATAGTAATAGTTTTAGCTCCCTTTGTTGCCCCTACAGTCGAAACGGTGACATGGAGCTCGGTCGGACTAACAACTGAAAAAGAGGAAATATGAAGATTGCCTATCGTCACTGACAAATGATTCGCAAAACCACTGGGAGGGTCATAAAAGGCAGAACCATTCACGCTCGTTCCCTTGATCACAAGCTGCACTGGGGCTCGACCCAAGGCAATGTGAGAGGGCGTGCACGATGTGGGCGTGACAGGTGGCGAGGCAGGAATAGAGATGACCCTGCATCCATAGAAGTTCGGGGCATTACAATATTCCTGAATTGTCCACATCGTGAGGTTGTTTTGGGGATCTACGCTTGTATGGGAATAATCACCCCAGCGACGTCCTCCGGATCCACCTGGATCTCCCGGAGGATTGTAACTCGATGTCGTTGATGTATAAAGAACAGAGGGACGGAGGGTTCCTGCAGGATCCGCTGCATATCTTAGCGCATACGCAGAATCAGCAAAAGAAAAGGTCCCTGCCGTACTGCAACCGATGGCCATGGTCCCCACTCCATTGGTCATGACCGAAGGAATCCAGTAATTGCGCCGATGTGTTGCATTGGCAAGAGGGTCGTAAAGAGTTCCTGCGTGAAGCAGAGCTGGATGATTAGGATCTGCCATGCTGATTTCATACCAGCGACACCCATCTGCTGTCATCGTGAGCGAAGAGCTGCTGACTCCGCTTGAATTTGTTCCAACGTTGTGAGCCGTGTAAAGATGGCCGTTTCTGATATGAGTGCTGCCGAGACGATCGTCAATGGAATCTAAACGTCCATTTACCCCATTTAAATTGCCCTGATGGGGAACTGCGCTCGGGTAACAGGTAGACAAAACGGTGAGTCCAATATTTCCAGAGAGCGTTGGTGTAGTCCCCGGATTAGTTACCTTTCTAAAAGTCAACTTTCCATATTGGTAAGCATCTACCCCTACAAAATAGCCCACGGTGGCCCCTGGATCAAAATTATCTACTCCTTGAGGGGTGATTGGACCTGCGCTATTATCAATAAGATCACGGAAGGCGTAGACGTTCAGAGTTCCCGCTAAAAGGGACGCTTTTGGAATGACAAAAGCATCTACATTGAGAAAATAACCAGAAGGACTAAAGATATTAGCTCCAATGTAAAGAGCCTTCGCATCGATTCCAAGAGTTGGAAAATCTGTAAAATCATTCGGAGAAGAGCGGGGCGGACTTACGGATGCCGGCAAAAAATAATAAAAATGCCAGCTGGTCGAGTTAGTAATGGTTCCACTTCGAGCCACAGCTATCATTAATCGAACGGGCTCTCCAATATTAGTAAACCCTAACATAGTCACAAACCAGCTTCCAGATAACCTGTCGTAGCGAACCCTGGGATCACCCGTATATGCTCCCGGTTGCAAAACAGAAGAGAAAAACGTCCCTGTGTTCATGTTTAGAACACCATCTGGCAAACCTGTTGTTTTACTAAATGAACGGATTATTCCATTGCACACGGCAACAAACTGCGTGGGGCCCACAACTCCCATAGAATCCGGAGGAAAGGCTCTGGTATCGCTCAGCGTGACTGCAGTGAAGTTTACAGAGCTTGGGACTTTAGCGATTTTGAAAGGAACTTCAATGGGCGAGGTGCTAGCGGCCTGGGCCCCTGAAGGATATTTAGAGAAAACAGGTTGCTCTATCTCTTGTTGCCCTGAAGGGTCTGGAGAGTCTATGGGGTTCGCAGCTAGATCCTCTACTGTACGGGTGATTCCACCGTATGACACAACCTCAGCATTTATCGAATTTCCATTTAACAGAATCACTAAAAGAATAACTACGCGCATAGAACACTCTAATTTGGAGGGTAGGTAGGGTTTGGTAAAGCATCTGGATTTTGTTTTTTTCCGGGATCACGGTTGGATGGATTGGGAGGTGTTGGCTGAGCAGAAATCTGTAAAAAACCACTCAATTGCGCATGAGCAAGAGAATGTTTTTCTACCTGCTTATCCCATTCTGAACCGTTTTTTTTAACTACAGGTCCGAGGGTTGCATTTAAGGCGAAGAGATCAAATAGGTAGAAGTGTTTTTCTGCAATGGGCGGGCAAAGCGGTGTATACCCTATCTCTCCAAAGTCATTAATGCCCTGCAAAGTCCCGTTTGAAAGTAGAGCATCACGGCCAAGATCCCCCGGTAACTGACGTGTCTTGCCTGGTATATCATAGATTAACCAATGAATCTTACCGATCGTTTGATCTGTAAGTTTTAAGGCAAAGCTAACGGTTTCTTCAGGAGGATCCGACCAAAATAGTTCCGGGGTAATCCCCTTACCACAACAGGCGTATTCGCAGGGAATTTCCCCTTGATTTTCAAACAAGGGGCTTTTTAGGCTAAACCCCAAGACAGAAGAGACGATGCTCATCTGTAAAACACAAAAACTGTAGTAAAAAACCTTCATTGCACCCCAATTAAAAAAAAATTCTAGTAAAAAACTTAATACTATGCAATTTTTTTTTAAAAAGGAGCATTCAATGCATAGGCTATTTCTCCCAGGTATTTTGACTATTTTCACTCCACTTATGGCTCAATCTAGCCCTGAGTATAATTCAGAAACGGCTCATGGGGGATCACAAGTAACGCCTGAAACTGAAGTCTCTAGTTTTAAACGAGGCTCGTGCTTTGATGCTGGAGCACAACCAAATATCCGTATTTGGGGCAACGCTGAGTACCTGCTTTGGTGGTCTAGGGCTGCCCCCTTACCTGGAGCTTTAGTGACCACTGGAAGCTTAAACGATCCAGTTCCTGCAGCGCTCGATGAGCCCAATACTCGTATTCTCTTTGGGCAAGAATCCCTAAATAGCAAAAGACAGTCTGGATTTCGCCTAGAGCTACGCTCCTGGTTTGGAAATAATGACAATTATGGCCTTGAAGGCTCAGGGTTTTATCTGCCTAAAGTCACAAAGCGCAATTTCTTAAAAAGCAGCGACGCAAGTAGTGGCCTTCCAATTCTTGGCGTTTCTTTTTCCAACGCCGCAATACTGCCCCTTCCCGCAAGCGCCGGTGGATGGAGCTCTATTAATAATAGCGGAGAAACTGCCCTTTTAGTTGCAGATGGAACCACAAATTTTGGAAAGATTTCAGCCCATTCCTCTTCAAAGCTTTGGGACGTTGAATTGAATGGATTATTTCACTTTTTAAATGGACAGAATGGGAGATTAAGCGCTCTTTTCGGTGCAATTTACGCAGATCTATCAGAAACTTTGGAACTAGATTATTATAGTCAACAAATTGCATTTCCTGAAGGAATATTCAGGTCAACATCCATAGTCGATAACTTCTCCACCCACAACCAATTTTACGGTGGACAGCTCGGGATCAGGGGCGAGTGGTCAAAAAACTGGTTTTTCGCTAATTTCCTTGGGAAAATCGCTATGGGCGATATGGTTGAAGCCGTTCGAATAAACGGGACATTTTCTGATCCCAATCCGGGTTTTTACGCTCACTATGGTCAGGGCCCAGGCGGTATTTTTGCGCAGCCCACTAATATTGGCAAACATAAGCGCAATCGACTGGCGTTTATTCCCCAAATTACGGCACGTATTGGACTAAACCTTCTGAAAGAGTTAAGGATCTCTGCTGGATATGACTTCTTTCTTATGAGTAGCTCGGTTCGTCCAGGAGATGAAATCGATCGATCGATCAATGAGACTCAAGCAGGTCCGGGACCAAGCGGCACTGAAGAAACACTCACCGGCGATCCTGTACCAAAAAAACAAATGGACTCAACCGTTTATTGGGCTCAAGGACTTAACTTAGGCCTTGAATTCCGATTTTAATAGAGCCTGAAAAACTCTCTTCAAGCCTCTGAAAAAAACCTTGGGTCAACTTCATACATAGGTGAAGGCAAATGAGAGGGAATAACCCAGCATTCTTGAGTTTTTCACTTTAGTATACTGGGCTAAAAAATCAAAAAAATATTGATCAGAAAACATATCCAATGTTACTTTGCGCTAATGAAAAAAAGCCTATGCCTACTTTTGTTACCAGCCTATTCTTTCTCTGCTACTCTTCCTCAAGAGGAGAAAGAGTCCCATAAAATATCCCCTCATCACCTAGAAATCGGGCCGCAGACCTCTAATATTGCGATTAAGCAAAAAGGGGGAGGCGGAAAACAAGTGGGTTGGATTACGGGAGGACGGGCAGAATATCAATACCGAAATAGATGGTACGTCGATGCTTACCTAGAAAAAAGTTGGGGCGATGTAAAAGACTATTACGTGCAGGACTTTTGGACAGAGGGAACATTCGGTTACGACCTTTCTGTGAAATGGTTTAGTTTTATTCCCTATTTAGGACTTGGCTACCAATTTTTCAAGGAAAACCAAAATAATACAGGTGTCAGTTTTTCTACCTACCACCCTTACATTCCAGGGGGCGTGTATCTAGAGGCTAGAGTAAACTCTATGTTCTCTGTAGGTGTTAATACAAAGGGATTATTTTCCCTAAAAACACTAGATTACATTGGGGGCTTTACTGGTTCCTACTGGCAGTTAAAAGCCCGCAACGATCTTGTTATTGAAGTGCCTATGAATTTTCATGCAGACACAAAAAGTGGAGTCTGGGGATTTTCTGTAGTTCCTTATTACCGGCTTATTCGGTTTGGTCCGTCGATTTCAGTAAGTTCTTTGGGAGTACCCTTGGGCATTGAGAGTCAACGAAACGTCTACTTCGGCGGAAGGATCTTACTTACTTATGCGTTCTAAATACCTTGCCCTTGGTTTAGTGGCACTCCTTGCAAGTGGATTTTCCCTCCCTGAGTTCACTGAATTTTATGATACATATGTCCAAGAGATTGCGGTAAAGCTTGGAGCCCCTTCCCCTGAGATACCAGCCCATGACCTTATTGATCCAGAAGCTAATGCTGTAGCGCTATTTAATGAGCAGAAATTCACTCTATGGCTCTCCCCTGTAAGTAGTGAACAGTCCGATTTAGCAACATATTACCAGACGATTTTAACGTTTGCAAAAAAACACAATATTAAAAAGGTCATTTGGTATTTCGGCTATACTAGTGCATCTGCAGCCTTTTATGACCCGACATCTACAGATCCTACGAGCTTTGTTAAACTCTTAACAACTCCAAGTACAACCTTTCCGTCTACTACACAAATTGAATTGAGGATAGAATGCGCTTCGATGTCTCCAAGCCCACTCTATACAGGGGCCACTCCGGAACCGACTGCACCCACACATTCAGTCCTTCCGAATTATATGAATACTAGCAATGGATGTTTTTACAATTGCCTATGGTGGGCACGCGATCTCTATAACGTCGTGAAACTCACCTACCCGAGCCTTATTTCCGGGGTGACGGTAGATTCTCAAAATAACTGCTTATTTATGGACCCGCCGCCAGACCCTCCACCGCCTGATTATGGACCTTATACTGTAAATGCGAACGGTACATCAGCTGCCATCAATGCGCAGCAGGCGATCGTAAATTACCTCGATGAGTTTGCAAGTATCAATTCCGACTTTTATCCTCTTAAAAGAGGGATGACGTTTGATGGAAGTGCAAGGAAACAAATTTTTGGAAATAGAGCCACACTGCCGATAGCGGATAGTGCGCTTGTGGGAGATACAAGCCTAATTTACGATACCTCGTACGGCTTAAGCATGTATTTTTACAATGGTAGCGGTTCTGACAGAACGACTCCTTGGACAAGACCCAATCCATCGGCCCCCTTTTTAGATTACATATACCCTCAGCTGTATAATTTAGAAACTCCTTATGTATTCACCCTACAGAACCAGCCTTTGCCGGCAGGAATGAAATTTTTACAGCTCCTCTCAAATTCCCCTTACTGTCCAGGGCTGACAACAGGCGGGGCTCTATCTACCATTAGCTATACTGAAGGGTCGAAAATTATTTTGGGTAGTGGCACGCAATTTGAAACAGAGCTCAACTCTAGTGGGTTAAATTCAAGCAGTCCGATAGCTGTCATTAACTCAAGCGGTCAGCAGTGTCTCGTTCCCTCTAGCGATCCCGGTACTGCTTGCGCCGCTAAAATTTCCATTACACCGGGAGTCACAAGCGATGTAGAATTATCTTTGGGCGCCAATGTAGCAATTCCAACAGCATCTTCTTATTTACCTTGGCTCTATGTAGAAAATGAGATCAATTACCTGGGGTATGCCGTGACCCCTGAGATGGTAAGCGGTATTTTTCTGATGTTCTCAGCAGAAGGAAACACAGATGAAGCCTTCTTTGGGTACTGGACTCTTTCTCAATTCATGAATTTTATAAACTCCTTTTATACATCGGGGCAGACCTCCGATTCACCTTACCGAGGAAATTCCGGTTCTATTTCTATACCAAATGAATTTGCGATTTTCACCTATGAGCAAATCACAGGCAAGGCCGGCACGCCACCTGCGATTGTTTGGTTCCCTGGGGAGTAAGAACTTGGCTACTTCCATAAGAAAGTTTAAGCCCAAAAGCCACTCTTCTACAAAACTGCCGAGTTTTCTAAAAGTCTCTGCTTAAAGTGAGCATAAGATCGCTAGACCAGAAATTCGCCCCAAACTCCCCTTCATAGCCGAGATCCACCTTGATAAGTTTCTGTTTACCGATAGCCACTAGGAAGTTGAGCCCTATAGCGCCAAGATTTAAGTTTCGATTCACAGCTACGACGGTAAAGCTTCCAGGAGTTCCTACAAAAGAGGTATTGACTGTCCCTGTACCAAAAGGCTTTTCAAATACATAAGAAACTTTCTCTTTAAGAATAAATGCTCCCCAGCTTCTTTCCCATTTTTCTAAAAATTTAAGACCAGTTTCGCTGCGCACCATCGAGCTATTATTTGCCTTTTGTTTGGCATTAAACGGAGAGGCTCCATGTTCCTGGTAGCCTCTTTGCCAAGATATTGCCCAATCTGCTGAAGTAAAGGGGATTATATCACCCCAAGAAAAAGCAAAATCATATCCCACTTCTAAGTGGGGCACAAGTTGCCAGGAAAAAATATCAGAATGCGCTTTGGCAGAGAACTCAGTGAAGGAGATATTTCTTGTATTATCTATCTGATTAAATATACCCCAAACAGCTGGAGAAAAGTAAAAGTCATGGACGAAGGCATTAGCATACGTAGAACCAAAATAGGCATTGATATTGCCATGCCCTGCATTTTGTGCTTCGGTATAATGAGTATGGGCGTAGCCTAAAGAGCCTCCGAGCACTCCTCTATTTTCTCCTCGGTAGTCAAGCCCTGCAAGGACTCCCCCTGAGATATAATTAAACGATGGATTTTGGCTAATAGCTGATAGATGAGCGAACTCTCCAAAGCCTGAAATCCAAGAAGAAAATCTATTTTTAGGCCCCTCACTTTTTACAGGCGCTGCAATCTGCTCTGAGGCGTCTGCCGTAAGCGCTGAAACAAAGGGCTCTTGTGAAGAGTTCTTTCCTGCAACTCTAAAACTATCCATATGTGTAGTTACAAGATTGCTAAGGGAAAAGGCTGTCTGGGCCGTAATAAACTCCCCAAAGGCATTCCTTGAAGGAGAGATGCTGCTTAACGCACTACTTAGAGTATTTCCAGATAAGGTATTAAGAAGCACGATCTCCTCAACATCTCCCTTATCATTTAGGTAATTTGCCACTTTAGCTGCATTACCTGAAAGTCCCTGAAGGGAAATAGGTGGTACATAATATTCCAGGTAAAGGCTATTACCCACCTGATTTAAGCTAAAATTAAAACCTCGGTGCCCCCTAAAACAGTAGGATCAAATGACCCGCTAGTACTACCCGCATTCAACACAAGATATTCATTTTGTCTTTGATAAGAGCCTGGATCGAGCACTACTTCAACATTTCCAGCAAGAGCCGCAAGACCTGTTACAATAAGGCTAGAAGCTTCTTCCGGATTAATCTCCACTTGGAATATCGAACTGGGATTAAAAGTTACAGAAGTTGTAGTGATGGTTCCGACAGAATTGCCCGGAGCAAGAACGGCTCCATCTGCAACGGTAATAGGACCAAAAGATCCAGCCCCTCTTAAAATAGCCCCAGAAGAAATAGCAAGGGGAGAAGTAGAAGATCCACTGATAGATAAGTTCCCTTGAGCAATGGTTGTATTACCTGTATAGGTATTAGTTCCTCTGAGCTTTAATGTTCCAATCCCTGTCTTGACAAGCGATCATTGAAATATACCATCTGCAATAACACCTGATAATCCTGCCGTACCCGAAGCTACCGAAATACTGCAAGTACCTGTTAACGTTATATCGTTGCCCGCTGTAACCCCATTATTTAGTCCAAGAGTTGTACCATCTGCCATGGTAAGGAAGCCAGATCCAATAGCGGTATTATTCCCCAGGGTAATTTGTCCGGCAGTTAAGGTCGTAGTACCGCTGTAAAAATTAGCAGCAGCAAGAACCCACTCGCCACTCCCCAGCTTTACAATAGATCCCGGTCCATATTCATCCACTATTTGACCCGCAAAGGTTAACGACGGGGTATCATCGCCTAGAGTAAGAGTATTGCCTACCCCTATTAAGACAACACCACCAATGGATCCTCCACCAGAAAGGCTTTTAACGGTATTATCTCCCGCATTAACATCAAGAACCGCGCCGTCTGCATCAGCTAACACAAACGGTGAATTAGGGGAGAAGACATGACTCTGTCCAGCTTGAAACAATCCACTAAAAATTGTTGTCGTTCCGCTATAGGTATTAGTCGCAGTACCAAAATCAATTGCGCTATTGGCCTTAGGGTAATTCCCCCGGTACCAGTTATCCCCCCTGTGGTAAATAGCAATCCAGAATCTTGCGTTGTAGAAATACTAATCGTATTTTCTAAGACTAAAGGACTATCTATTCGAGAGGACCAAAGACTTCCAGTACTTACAGAAATAGAGTCATAAAGATGCAGCACCCCTGAACCCGTAGCTGTAATGAAATACCCTCCTGATTCACTTGGATCGGTAAAGTTTAAACTAGCTACATCATAGGAAGCATCTACAGTTACTGTGATTGACGAATTCTCCAGTACACTCGGAAAGGTAGCAGTATCGGTCGGACTATTAGGGATTGAAGAATCGGTCCAATTACTACTATGTGACCAATCCCCATCCATGGGATTTGTCCAAGAGGCGGAATCAGCAAAAACTCCTGCATGCAGTACTATCAAACATCCAAATACTGAACTTTTCAATCTCATATGACCACTCTCTAAAAGATATTAACGATTACTCAACGATATAAGAACTTTCCACTAAAATAGAAAGGAGAAAACACTAAACTATTCAGACCACTATTAACTACCCTCTCGCATTTAAATAGCTCGCTCGCTAGATTGCACAATATAGAGCTTATTTAAAGGTAGGAAGTCATGCCAGATAATTTTCTTTGTAGATTTGTTGAGTATAAAAGCACAAAACTTCTTGCACTTAGCGCTATTGCCTTAAGTATGACTCCCCTTAATAAAGCAAGCGCTAGCACGGCGACTTTGACAGTGATGGCATCAAGTGATAATCCGACCTCTTATCCAGGTGGTCAAACAAGCACCGTGACATCTGGCGATCTGCGCTATTGCATTAACTACATCCTCGATCAGCAAGCGCAAGGCAATTCCCTAGACTACGATATTGTCTTTGATCCGAGTGTTACCTCGATACAGCTAGGCGCCAAGCTCTCGATTCTCAACCTCCTTGGCTCCGATACGATTACGATCGGTAACGCTGACCCCGCTTCCCCTGTCACTATCACAGGTAGTGCCGGTACCGGTGGCCTATTCATCCGGCAAGGTGCAGTCACGCTGCAGAACCTAAACTTCGACAGCTGCAACGCCACCGGCGGCAGCGGGGGGGCTGGAGGTGGAGGCGGCATGGGCGCCGGGGGAGCTCTCTTCATCGACTCTGCCAATGTAATACTTCACAATGTCAATTTTAATAACTGCTCAGCTGCTGCAGGACTTGGAGTAGGAACAGGTAGTGGTTCCGAAGGAGGCGGCGGCGGCCTAGGTGGTAATGGGGGCAACGGCAAAGGTGGGGGTGGTGGCTACACAGGTAGTGGTGGAACCTACTACGCTGGAGGTGGCGGCGCCGGCGGCGATGGGGGAAGTAATTTTGGTGGGGGCGGAGGGGCAATTCTTGGAACTACTGGAGGAAGCGGCGGTGGATCTCCTACAGATGCCGTGACAATTTCTCCTTACACTTTTACAGGTTCCTCCGCAGCGCCCTTTGTCGTTGGTGGAGGAGGCTATGGTAGCACAAGTAACACTTTTGGAGGCACAGGTGCCGGAGGCGCTAGCAATATCAATGGTGGTCAGGGAGGCTCTGATGGAAACACCAATGCCGGTGGCGCTGGAGGTAATGCAGGCTCTCCTCAGACGGGATCCACAGGAATTGGAGGAATAGGATCTACTGACACTTCTACTCCAGGCGATTCAGGCGCTAACGGTCAGTTGGGAGGAATAGGTGGCACCGGCGGACCATCTCTCGATGGTAGCACCGGGAGCGGCGGTGGCGGTGGTGGCGGTTACAGCGGCGGCGGCGGTGGTGGCGGCGGTGGATTATTCACTGGAACCACCTATATCGGCGGCGGCGGCGGTGGTGGCGGTGGCCTTGGTGGTGGTGGTGCCGGAAGTTTTAATGCTAGTGGAGGCGCTGGAGCTACCGATGGAGGAAGAGGAGGTGATTCTAGCTATGGTGGTGGCGGCGGCGGCGGCGGCGCGGGTGGTGGTGGTGGTGGTGGTGGCGGTCCTAATCTTAACGGCCTCGGTAGCGGTGGTAGTGGCGGTGATGGTGGCGGTGGCGGTGGAAGCTACAGTGGTGGACAAGGGGGCTATGGCGCTGGTGCTGGTCACGGCAGTCAAGGGGGCTTCGGCGGCGGCGGCGGTAATAATGCGAGTGGTGGATTCGGAGGAGGAGGAGGCTTCAACGGAGGATTTGGCAACTTTGGCGGCGGCGGTGGGAGCTTAAGCGGCAGCGGATCTGGAGGCGTTGGGGCCTGTGATGGAACGAATACTAATGGAGGAGATGCAGCCGGATTTGGAGGAGCCATTTTTATCAATTCAGGGACATTGACACTTCAAGGAAACTGCTCACTTACAGGAAACGATGTTTCTGCAAACAGCGGAAGTGGAGCTATTGCAGGATCGGATCTTTTCGCCGTTTCCGGAGCAGGCCTGACCTTTGTTCCAGGAGATGGAAACACGATCACGTTTTCTAATGTCATCGCAGATGACAGCCCTACATCTGTCCCCTCAGGACATCCATGGCAGCCGGGCACAGGAAGTGGTGCCGCGATTACCATGCAGGGACCTGGAACTCTCGTCCTAAACAATACCAATACCTACAGAGGCCTTACTACTGCAACGAGTGGCACTCTGGTTGTCAATGGACAGATCCAGGGTGGGGTCATAATAAATGCTGGAGCTATCCTTAAAGGGATAGGGATCATTTCTGGAACAAGCACAATTAATGGAACTCTCTCCCCGGGTAATTCCATTGGTACGATGACTTTTAACACTTCAAGTGGCGATGTTACCTTAACTGGATCTACCATAACAAATATTGAGATCGATCCTACAGACTCTTCTAAAATCATCATCACAGGGACGGGGCAAATTACCCTAGATGGAACTGTCAATATCGTTCAAGATCCAGGCCACTATCGATCAAAAGGACAGTATGCAATTGTTCAGGGCTCCTACGCCGGTCAATTTGATCCTGCAGTAACAGGTGCCCTTCCAGAATTTCAATTTGCACTCTCCTATCTGCCAGACTTTGTATATTTAACCTATCAAGGCCCCCTGCCGCTGTTGCTTACAGACGGCCTTTCAGGCAATGCCCTAAAAGTTGCCAATTACCTGAATAATTTCGCTGATGAATCCACCCTTGAACTTTTCGATGGGCTTGAGGGAAATGCTTTAAAAAAAGCAATGGATAGCGTCTCCCCTTCTAGAAATGGATTCGGCACTTATATCACGCAGCAGACGGCATTTTCTTTAAGCACTTTGCTATCAGGACACTTGGATGGAATTAGAGCCACAAGTGATACCTCTTCAGAAAATGGATTTACGGCCGCTTTACTCGTCGACGCTTCGGACCAGATTAAAGCGCCCGTTAAAGCCCTAAAAAATAAATATTCAGCTTGGATCTCAGGCTTTGGGCAGTATGCCCATCAGGCGGCAGAATCCCAAAACCCAGCATTCCATTACCTCTCTGAAGCGGTAGTAGCAGGACTTGACTACCATGGAGAGTACCGAGATACTGTGGGAGCTGCAATTGGGTATGCACATACCCACTTCAATGAAGATCAAAATGCAGGCCATGGGAACATCAACTACTACTTTACTTCTGTTTACGGAAATATTTTTGCAGGTAACTTCTACTTCGCCCCAGCTGTTTGGGGGATTTTTGATGAGATAGAAAATACAAGGCACATCTCCTTTCCTGATTTTTCTGAAAATGCCAAGGCAAATATCTTTGCCTGGCAGCTTCTTCCCCATCTAGAGATCGGCTATGACTACCAAAGATCATGGGGGGATATCATCCCCTTCTCTTCGGTAGATTGGGCTATCACCTGGCAACGAGCCTACCGTGAACATGGAGCTTCCCCCTTCAATGCAAGGTCTAAAGATAAATGCAATTCGATGGCTCGCAGTGAAACCGGTCTTAAATTCTCAGAAAAGTGGAAAAAGAGCTGGGGCGCTTTTCTCTTAAGAGAAAAGCTAAGCTACGTATTCCAGAAGCCGTTTGGAACAGGAACGGTGAATACTTCCCTTACCGGTATTCCTACGGCTTTTACAGTAAGCGCTGTAAATCAAAATCTTAATCTCGCGGATCTAGGACTAGACTTTGCTGTGGTAGTAGGTAAGAACAAACCTACGACGATGAACCTGGGGTATGAAGGAGAATTTGGCTCCAAATACTTTTCGAATCAGCTCATGCTGACAATCAGAAAAGACTTTTAATACCAAAATGATCGACATCTTTAGAATTTAATTAGGTCTTATTTCTTGCAATTAGATTCCGGGCTAATGCCTTTCCTTAGCACTCAGCTGACGGAGTTGTATTCGGTTTTTTTAAATTAATTGCTTTTTTAAGTATTTAAGTAAATAAGTAAATTATGATATAATCAAACCAGTGGAGGGAAATATGCCAGGAAAAAACTTTTCAAGAACTACAAGAATGTCTATAGATATTCCTATAAAAGACCATAAGCGTATTAAGATTTTAGCTTCAGCGGAAGGGGTGACATTGAAAGACTTTGTCATAGGTTGCATTCAAGAGAGAATGAGTCCAGAAAAAAAACCTAATGCAAAAACCTGCAAAGCCATGAATGATGCTAGAAAAGGCAAAACATTTAAGGCTAAAGATCTTTCTGATCTTTATGATGAATTAGGAATCTAATGCTAGAACTTGAATATACTACCCAATTTAAACGAGACCTAAAATTGTCAAAAAAAAGAGGCAAAGATACGGACAAGTTGGATAAGATTGTTGAATTACTTTTGAAAGAAAAGAGCCCTCCTGAGAAGTGTCGAGATCATCCTCTTTCGAGAAATTATAAAGACCACCGAGAGTGTCACATAGAGCCGGATTGGTTACTCATATATTTACAAAGCAAGCGCATTCTAGCTCTTGTTCGAACTGGCACTCATGCAGATCTTTTTAGCTAAAATAAACTGCATTTAAAACCTACAAAGGCACTTCTCTCTTGATTCCTCAGCCTAATTTAGACCATTTTGTTGATGTCAACAAAATGGCTGTGAATAGGTTGCCGACATTTTGACAGGCGATTTATGCCTCTCAAATGACATTATTGACTTTGGTGTGGTAGTAGGTAAGAACAAACCTACGACGATGAACCTGGGGTATGAAGGAGAATTTGGCTCCAAATACTTTTCCAATCAGCTCATGCTGACAATCAGAAAAGACTTTTAAAGGGAAAATGATTTCCTTATATAAGATCTGGAGATGGAGTTAAGGATCTAACATCTTGAAATTCTCGAAGATACCTTGCGCGCTCTTCAAAAGAAGGATGAGTCGTCGATACGGCCTGATCATATTTTGACATAATGTTAAAGAGATAGATCCCCCCTTCAGCCTCGTGAGAAACTTCTGCAGATGTTAAATCCGCTTGCATTTCTCTGTCTTTTGATTTGTCATCATCCACTTCATCAAAATGCTGAAAAAGAATATGGGCAATCTCATGATAGAGAACGAACTTTTTAGCTTTTTCGGCCATTACGGGATCTTGGCTAAATTCTGAGAAAGCTTTTAAATAGGTCAGCTCCCTTGGGGTAAACAGATGTTTGGCAATCAGAGCTCCCATTTTAGGGCCCATTTCACTAGAGCCATCTTTAGCCTCAAGGAGAAATAAAAAAGGAATCTCTACAATAAACGAAGAACCTTTCTTTCTTACATCTGGACTTGGAGCTATTTTATCTAAATTAAAAGATACCCTCACTTTTGAAGCTATCTCTTTGGGAACCCCCATTTCTGCCATGGCTTCAAAGACTTTCCTCGTTATGGAGTCTGTACGTTTTTTTAAAAACCCGGGAATTTCCGAAGAAGAAGAATCTACATCTTCTTCCACCAACCAATCCATTGCTCTAGGGTGACTTTTTAAGAAAACAGCCATATTTAAAATCTCCTGTAATTTAAATAATAATTATAACATAATTATTATTTAAATTAAAAGAAGTTATTACCTTATGATGGCCATTCTAAATAGAAATTGGAATAATTAATTCACATCAGCTCTCATTAATCAATAACTAAACCGATATAATTTACAAGACGCTCATTAACAACTACTTAAAGCAGTAGCTCTAGATTAACCAAGCCTTTCTCACTAGACCAGAAACTCGCCCCAAACTCCCCTTCATAACCAAAATCCACCTTAATGGGTTTCTCCTTGCCAACAGCTATAAGAAAGTTGAGCCCTACAGCACCTAAGTTCAGGTTTTGATTAACGGCTGTCACAGTAAAGGAACTTGGCGTCCCTACAAACGAGGTATTAACAGCTCCTGTGCCAAAGGGTTTCTCAAAGACATACGAAGCTTTCTCTTTAAGAATAAAAGCACCCCAGCTCTTTTCCCAATTTTCAGAGAATTTAAGACCTGTCTCACTGCGTACCATCGAGCTGTTATTTCTTTTTTGCTTAGCATTAAAGGGAGAGGCTCCATGTTCCTCGTAACCCCTTTGCCAAGTCAGCGCCCAGTCAGCTGAGGTAAACGGAATGATATCCCCCCAAGAAAAAGCAAAATCATATCCAACTTCTAAATGAGGTATTAGCTGCCAGGAAAAAATACCCGCATGGGCGCTGGATGAAAATCCGGGGAAAGAGATATTTCTGGTGTTATCCGTCTGGTTAAATACCCCCCAAACAGCTGGAGAAAAGTAAAACTCGTAAGCGAAGGCATTGCCATAGATAGAAGTAAAGTAAGCGTTGATATTGCCATGGCCTGCATGATCTGCTTCATAATAATGGGTATGGGCGTAGCCTAAAGAGCCTCCAACCGCCGCTCTATCTTCTCCACGATAGTCAAGACCTGTAAGTGCAGCCCCCGAGATAAAGTTGAACGAAGGATTTTGGCTTAATGCTGCTTGGTGAGCAAATTCTCCAAAGCCTGCTACCCAAGAAGAGAATCTATTTTTAGGGCCCCTACTTTTTATAGGTGCCGCAACCAGATCTGAGCTATCAGCTGTTAATGCTGAGAGAAGAGGTTCTTGTGAAGATCCCTTTCCATAGACTCTAAAACTATCCATGTGAGTACTTACAAGATTGCTAAGGGAAAAGGCTGTCTGCGCTGTAATATACGTCCCAAAGGCATTCCTAGAAGGAGATACGCTTTCCAAGGCCTGATTCAACGCGTCTCCTGAAAGACCTGCTAAATAGGTAAATGCATGAGATGGGGGAGCATTAGCATTTAAATAGTTTGCAACTATCAGAGAATTTCCCAAAAGCCCCTCTGTGGGTATTCCTAGAAGATAATTTAAATAAATATCATTGCCAAGAGTGGATAAACTAAAAGCAAATCCGGGAACACTATTCATAGAAGTAAAGGTTCCAGTTAAAGAACTGGCTCCCACAATAAGATAGCTTCCCTCATGGGTATAAGCACCAGGATCTTGGACAATTTGCAATGCACCATCAACTGTCGCGCTTGCAGCTACAATTACGCTTGAGGAAGCCGCCGCATCTATCTCTATAACAGTTGTAGAAGTAGAGTTTAGAAAAAGACTACCTACATGGAGGGTTCCGACGGAATTGCCTGGAGAAAGGGTAGCTCCATTTTCAATCAAAGCCGCTCCCCCAATCGTTCCATTTCCCTTTAAAGTCCCCCCAGAGTTCACCGTAACATCTCCCATAACCGACCCGTTTATAGATAAAATACCCTGCTGGATATAGGTGGTACCGGTGTAAGTATTAGAACCTGATAATGTTTGCGTGCCGTTACCTGTTTTAATCAAAGAAGAGGTGATTGAAGGATAATCCTGGATCTCTCCAGCAAATGTAGCATTCACTGAAGGATCGACGTCGATTGTCAAAGAGGGCTGCGACTGCACAAAACTTGCAGCATCCCCACTGAGAGAGGCAATCGTAAAACCTGCAGCTGGTGAATCGATATACAGAGAGTTACCCCCTAAAATGAT
>JAPLSW010000071.1:33974-37462 GCA_026398435.1 Chlamydiota bacterium
AACCCTTGAATAAACCACATTAGCGGTCCACCGGCTATTCCACTATTGAAAGCCGAGATGACCGATCCACTGCCCACTGTACAAGTATTCTGAAACACTATCTGTGAGCTACCGACCGATCCGACCACATTGTTAGAATTTCCGCTATTTACCGCTGTATTGGTCACAGATAGGAGTAAGTTATCCCCCGCCTGGAATGCGCCTACAACATCAAACTGGCTTTTTGCCACACTCCCAACGGTATTCCCTTCAGTACTACTCGTATTTGTGCCGCTATTGGAAATAGCGATCGTTGCATTATTCCCAAGCTGTACAGTGCTCGCACACTGCATTTGGTAATTATTATAAATGATTCCTACATTATGACTACCGGCCACTGTGTTGCTATTGAATCCACTATTTTCTACTCTGAGGATAAAATTATCCCCTGCAGTCATAGGACCCTGAACATACAGTTGATAGTTGCTCACATAACCCACATCATTGCCACTTGTAGCGCTGCCGGTATTAGTCCCGCTATTGGTAATGGCGATGGTTGCATTATCACCCACATGAAAGGTTCCACACCCTACCTGGATCCCACCAGATCCTTGCGTATTGACGACTCCAACATAATTGCCCCCACTGCCCGTACAACTATCATTTCCACTATTGGCCACCATAAGAGTGAGGTAGTCACCCGCCGTGAAGGAATTCGATCCGGTATAAAACTGGGAATCCGCTAAATAGCCAACAAAGGCACCAGGACTATTACTGCTATTGACACCGGTATTAGATACTGAGATCGTTGCATGATCACCGACTCCGAAGGAACTCCCCGATTGCACTTGCGCATAACTGACACCCACAAAATCTTGCAAAGGACTGAGTCCACTATCTACCCCATTATTTGTGACACTGAGTAGAAAATTATCACCGGCTCTTACTCCGCCAGAAAACAATGCCTGATAATTAGACACATAACCTACGTAATTGCTACTGGTAGTAACACTTCCACTATTCACCCCCTTATTAGATACGGCGATTGAGGCATGATTCCCGACAGTAAATAGGGCATCACTTTGTATTTGTGAGCCCTGATGGATATACCCAACCTTATTGCCCCCGGAACCGGTACTGTTATCAAGTCCTATATTTGCGACATTGAGGGTGAAATTATCTGTTACATTAAGTGCACCTACCTGATGAAACTGGGAAAAGTTTACCCAGCCGACAGTGTTGTTGCTCCGAGCACTACCGCTGTTTGTTCCGCTATTAAGGATCGTGATCCCCATATCAGATTGCCCTGTAAATGTCCCACTTCCAACCAACTGAGAAACTCCGACTGACCCAACTGAATTGCCACCTCCCCCCGTGCTGCTATCTACTGCTGTATTTAAGATATGCAATAGAAAACCATCACCTACAGAAAAATTTCCTCCAACATCAAATTGACTAGAATCAATATCACAAATGTGGTTGGTGCCTCCATTAGAACCTGTGATTATTCCACTATTTGCGATATGGATAGATGCATTCACTAAAGAGTCAAAGCTTGAATTAAAATCCAGTTGCGATGCTCCGATGCCGCCCTCATAATTGCCCGATACCGCTCCAATACTACTATCCTGACCACTATTGCTGATGGTAAGGCTGAGATTATTCATAGCAGTAAAAGCCCCTAGCACGGACATTTGCGCGCCATTATTTCCGATGTTATTTGCCAGACTAGTGGTATTACTCGAATTTTGCCCACTATTGGCAATGCCTATCGTCGCATTATTCCCTAAAGCGCAAGAAGAACCAAAGATGCCTTGACCGGAAGAGGCAGCTACAGTATCGCCTCTAAAGCTCGGTGATGATCCTGTTTTGACTCCACTATTTTCCACGGTAAGAGTAAAATTATCCCCTGTAGAGAACCCACCGGAAACATTCAACTGTGTATGCGCTCCTGAACTACCTACACCACTACCAGCAGAGGTATTCAAAGCAATAGAATTGCCGTGTTGACGAATCGTGATGTTTGCCCCACTTCCCGTGGTAACTGAAGAGCCAAATACCACCTGCCCTCCATTTAAACTTCCAACGCTATTACCACCATACCCACTTGAAGTATTCGTTCCTGTATTCAACACATCGAGGGCAAATCCATCTAAAGCCGTAAAAACACCAGCAAACTCTATTTGATTACCACCCACACCAGCAATACTACTCCCCGTACTACTACTAGAAGAGCCTGTAAATATCCCACTATTGACAATGGTGATCGAAGCCTGGTTGCCAAGAGTTGTCGTACCGGTAACATAAAATTGATCCGCACCTGGACTTGCGGTATAATTACTAGCGGATCCTATACTAGTATCAATACCACTATTTGTTACTTCGATCGTAAGGCCATCTCCCGCAGAAAGATCACCCCCTACAGAAAATTGCCCCGTAATGGGGTTCACCTGAGATGTTGCTGTTTTCGAGCCACTGTTAAAGCCACTATTCAAAATGGTAATCGTGTTATTACTATCCAGAAATAAATCAGAATCAAATAACACTTGATCATTTTCTACGTTGCACACCGTATTGCTCCCACTCCCTGTAATCGGATCACTACCCTGATTGGTTACAGAAATGCTTGCCCCACTTCCCACGTAAAAGGGAGTCGATGAACGAAGCTGATCATTATGGATATGTCCGACACTGACACCTGATGGTGTACCCGATAGAGTGAAAACATTTGTGATGTTAAGGGAGGCACTACCGGAGGTTGCGCTGCTACTGCCACCACTACCACTAAAAAAGATTTGATATTCTAATAGCAGGTCGTTATCAACATTTAGGGCATTGATCGTGCTATTCGTCTGAGTGCCCGTAATCCCACTCCCACCCAATATCAGTGTTTGGTTATCGAAATTCAAGGTAAAGGCAGAGGCGCTATGCGGAAAGTTCAGCGTTGACACAGAAAAAGTTGCATCGCTCTCTTTAGGATTTGTGGCGATACTCGGATAAGTACTATCAAAAATCGCATCATCGCCACTTACTGGAATATTACCGGCAGTCCAGTTGGACGTGGTATTCATATCAATATTTGAGGTACCGATCCAAGTGATTTCAGCCCCAAATACAGAGCTAACCTCTGCCATCTCCAAAAAAAAAGCAACTGCAATAGGAAGAAATCTACGATACATCATCTGTTACCTCTGGTGTTCCAAAAAAAATCTATCTCTTTTCGAAAATTGAAACAAGGTTAATTATCATGCTAGCAGATTGCAGCAGAAACCAGGCTTTGACGATTTTTCTAAAAATAGGAGAATCTTCCACTACTATACTTGGTTATTGCCACCTGCAGCTAAATGTCATACCAGCGACTAGGATAACCCACGGCCTTTTCATTAAAAAGATTTGACACCGAATAAGCTATCGATCACCTTCTTTATAAGTACATCATCCATTCCCCACATCGCCCGACGTCTAGCTTTGGCAAACCCTAACTTTTTCAATCCAGGATCGCTTTTTAC
>JAPLSW010000024.1:0-27264 GCA_026398435.1 Chlamydiota bacterium
GTCTTGGAAAACAGGTAATGAATCTGTTGGATGAAATTGTGATCAGAGTGTCTTTCTAAATTTCTTCATAGAGCAAGAAGAATAATGTTTTTTTGAATCTTTATTCTTCGAGGGAAGCTCTACTCACCCACAAGTGCAGGGTTTTAGCGTAAAAGTCGCAGAATCTAGCTTTTTAATGCAGATTCTGCGACTTTAGTAAGGGAAGTTGGGGGCCGACTTAGTGTATGATTTTTATTTTGTATCTGAGAGTTCTTTCAAAAATTTAGGTGTAAATCCCCTTGCTTTGGGTAGTGGATTTACGGTATGATCCCTCCGTTAATTAGTAACTAAACTATCAAGGAGCTATCCTCATGCGACAGTCGATCATTGCCGGTAATTGGAAGATGTTTAAGACTCCTTCGGAAGCCAAAGAATTCATCGAGGCTTTTAAGCCGATGGTTGTATCTTCTAATTCTAGGATTTTTTTGGCTGTTCCCTTTATCGATATAGCAGAGGCTGTTCACATGGCTCGAGGCTCAAATATCGAGATCGGAGCGCAGACAGTCAGTGAACATGACCAGGGAGCCTTTACAGGCGAGATTTCAGCTAAAATGCTAAAATCTGCAGGTGTCTCTTTTGTTCTAGTTGGACATTCAGAGAGACGTCAGCTTTTTAATGAAACTAGTAGTTTAGTTCATAAAAAACTAAAAAAAGCTTTAGAAAATGGTCTTACCCCTGTTCTTTGTTTTGGGGAGACAGCCACTGAAAGGGAGGAGGGAAGAACTAAAGAAGTTCTTCAGGCTCAGCTTTCAGAGTGTCTTGAGGGGCTTACAGCTCAGGATCTAGAGCAAGTTGTTTTAGCCTATGAGCCTATATGGGCAATTGGTACTGGCAAGACCGCAACACCGGATATGGCTGAAGAAGCTCACAGAGATTGCAGGTCTTTTATCAAAGAGAATTGGGGCACTGCAGTCTCAGATAAGCTTGCAATACTGTATGGAGGGTCTGTAAAAGGGGATAATATAGCATCTCTGATGGCTCAGGAAGATATCGACGGGGCTCTTGTCGGTGGAGCTTCTTTAGATCCTACCGGTTTTTCACAAATAGTAAACTTCACTTAAAATTTAGGAATACGCAATGGGTTTTCTTTTTCATTTAACAATTTTTTTCTTCTTAGGCCTATGCGGTCTTCTTTGTCTTCTTGTTCTTATTCAAGAGAGTAAGAGTTTAGGTCTTGGCGCCTCTTTTGGAGGAGATCCTGGGGAATCTCTTTTTGGAACATCAACAGCTGACGTTCTTAAGAAATTCACTGCATGGATTGCTTGCGCTTTTGTTGTTGCTTGCGTTCTTTTATCGATATGGTCTGAATCTCTAGGCTCAAAGGTAGCTGAGATCCCTTATACTATTGAAGAGATGGGTCAGGGGAAATAAATGCAACTACCTCTTATTTATTACGGCAATCCGATCCTTAGGCAAAAATGTATGCCTGTTACAGAAATCACCGATGATATTAAAGCTCTGGTGGCCGATATGATCGATACGATGAAAGCCTACGATGGAGTGGGCCTAGCGGCTCCGCAAGTCGGGCGGCCTATACGTATATTTATAGCATGTCCTTATATAGAAGAGGAAGATGGGTCGATGACTTTAGGTGATCCTATTGTCTATATTAACCCCAAGATTCATTCCCCTTCAGATGATGAGATCGAAGATGTAGAAGGGTGTCTTTCTATTCCTGGTTTAAGACTTGATGTCTATCGCCCTGAAATGATTTCGATTGAAGCTACGGATCTTAACGGGAAAATTTTTCATGAAGAACTAGAAGGGTATAATGCTCGTACTAGAATGCATGAGAACGATCATATCAATGGAGTTCTTTATATTGATCGAGTAAGTCCAGCCGTCAAGAAAAAGATCGAGCCTACTCTCAAAGGAATCAAAAAGAAATATAATCCTTAAGATTATTTCGTCAGCTGGAGTTGCGTTGTAAACCTATCATCATCAGGTGTGTGGCTGTAAGAGAATTTTAGCTGCCAGTTACTTGGTAGCAGTGTTGTAAACTCCGATTTAACAGCATTATATAAGGGATCATTTTTGCGTTTCCACCCTTGAATGGCCTCTATGTTTAGGGTCCATTTGGGGGAAAGTCTAAAGAAGAATCTGCTGAGTAAGGTATCTCTCCTATCGGAAAGAGGGGAGTTTGCTAGGGACTCAATCGAGTGGGCCATATCGATGATGAAGTTGTCGTGGTTTGCTTTTCTCCAATCATACTTACTTCTGTAGCGATATTCTACTCCAAAGGCGATATCTTCATTGATCGTTATATCGGTTCCTGTCTTGATATAGTCAAGGACCTCCTCTTGAAAGTTCCAGCAGATATCAGTCTTAAGGGCGTAGGTCGGACGGTTCCAGGCGGTTGCGAGATAGAGCTTGGGGAATGTCTTGCTATAGCTATGTTGTGCAAAATAGGTGTTGGTATAAAGGTCTATAAGGAGCTCAGGTAGGGCGAGCGCTGTTTTTCTGGAAAAGAGATAGATTCTTGTGCCCAGGCGCAGTTCATTAAGAGTGTAATAACCATCATCCATGCTGAAGGTGTAGTGGTGAGCGTTATCTACACGGGGTTTGGTAAGTCCATTATATTGTACATAGGGCTCCAGTCGGTGGGTTCTTTTTTCATAAGACCTATACAGTTGAGAGCTCAGCTCTCCTCCGTAAGAAAAAGTGAGCTGCCCCGCATCTTTATGTATGGGGTTATTCGTATAAAATACTCCTATAGCTCCAATAGTTGGTGTGAAGGTGATAGGTCCCATAGGGATCGGTCTATAGAGTCTATTTTGGGTCTCTAGTCTCACAGCATGGGTGGAATGAAATGTTTTGCCAAGTTGATCCGGATATACGTATTTTAAGAATCCTGCGTTAATGCGGTTTTCTGAGAGGATTCCTGAAGGCCCAAGGGAGAAAGGTCTAACACCCATGGTAATAAGAGGCAGTTGCTCATTAATACTTTCAAAATTATTGATCTGTGGTTGCAGGCTGAGCGTTCCAAAAACATTATTTTCTTGGTGGTTTATCAAAAGGCGGGTTCTTTTTTGTGTGTCGATGACAAAGTCGCTACTTCTAAAATCATCGATCATTTGAACGTCGCTGAACTTATCGTATTGCAGGTGAAGAAATGTTTTTTTATCAAGACTCTGATGGCTTAGAAGTCCTTGCAATCTGTAGCGAGTTGGGCCCCGTTCTTCAGGTACGATCTTATCGTAGGCTCCATAGCTCCGAGAGATAAATACAGTTCTATCGTCAGGGGAGTAATATTCAGATTCTAAGGCGCCACCAAAACCACGACTGAGGCGATAGTCTAATCTAAAAAAGATGTTGAGATCTTGCCACGACAAAATACGATAGCGCATGGTGGCTCTGGGCCCGAGGCCCTTATCCCATACGAGTTTGTATTTGATGGGAGAGTCGGAAAAAAGTTTCAAGTTGCTACGAAAGGCTGGAAGCCAAAATACCGGTACTTTAAAGAACTTAAACTGGATGTTGTTAGCGGATAAAACGTGTTCTTTAGAGATCCTTACAGACTCGGAATTAATCTCCCAGAGATTCTCCTGACTCTCGCAGGTGGTGATAAACGCGTTATATATATAGTAGCTCCCATCTTGTTGGAGCTCTATCTTATCACCACCTAAGAACCAGATATCGACATCGGTACGCCCGTGCCACAGAGTCCCTGTCTTCGTGTTGAAGTCGAATTCTAGTTTATCTCCCACGAAATAGCGACCGCCGAATTCCATCATGAGATCACCCTCTGCTACCACCTTGAGAAGGCGGATTCCATTTTCGATCTTATTGGTATATTCGATCTTTTGCGCTTGGATCCTAATTCCTTCAGCGGTGATTACCCCCCCTTTATCGGTTGTGATCACCCCCTGACTAAAAATAGGTTCTTTGAGGTTGATCTCTAGGTCTTCAGCAGAAATATTCGGAGCAGATAGGGGGTTTGAGGCCTCAGCGATCTCTTTCCCTTTATTTTTACGTCCGGGCATTATTTTAAGAGCCTCTTTAAATCCATCGGCATTCGGAGGGATAAATGAGAACTCTGCTTGTATTAACCCGGTGTAGCAAACAGCCGAAGCGAAGAAAAGAGAAAGTAGGTGTTTTTTAAGAGGGGGCATTAGCTCTATATTTTTGGCTATAAACCTCGAGAATATAGAGCATTGCTTAAATATTTACCAATCGAAAGGTTCTAGTTTTAAAAAGGAAATTTGTGATTTAGGCGATTTTTTCTCTAAGGAGGATTATCCAGAGGCTACTGCAATCCTTCTTTACATGGGGGATAAAAAACTAGTCCAGAAGGGTGTTCTATGTCTGCCTTGCCAAGAGTTTCTTAAGGGGATCTTGCCGGACAAAACTCTTTACATCTAAATTTACTGAATCGCTCTAAGAAGTATTCCTGCAAGGACTGGGAGGTTTTTATTTTCCCCTTCTTGCAGAGTACTTAACAGAAAGTCTATGCTTTTCTCATCGTGCCTTTCAGCGAGTACCTGATACGACTCGATGAGTAAAGAGGAGCTCTCTTCCGGAGTAAGCTCGAATTTAGACTCCGATAAGCGAGCAGCCCACGGTAGTGAGGGGCGGAATTGGATCAGCTCATGCGATTTTTTTGAGAGGACCCATTTTTTTACGTTCTCTTCGTAGGGACCAGGTTCTTTCAAACGAAATAAAGCGAGATTGCAGTACGCGCGGATCAAGGGAGCTCCGGCAGTTTGGGATTTTGCTTTTAGAAGCTCTATCCCTTCAGGGCATTTTTGATTTTCTAGCAAGGATACAAGCAGGGGGATTAGCTCATGTTGTTTGGTATCGAGGATGAGCCTTGCTATTTTTAAAAAGGACTCTTCAGGCAGTTCTAATGTATCTCTTAAGATCCCTTCTCTGACAGAGATGCTTAGTGCCATAAGATCGTAGTAGCTCTCTTTTGCGTGCTGCTGCGTCGATGAGATCACCTTCCAGGTTTTTAATGAATTGCCAATCGATGTCTGCGGCTGAAATCCGAGATCCCGACTATCAGCAATCAGGAATTCTCTGATATAGAAAGCTGCCCTTGGGTCTTTTCGTTTCAGCAAAGAGGAAGCGGCATTGAATCTGATGCTAATATTATCATCTTTTGCAAGGGAAATTAAAGCCTCTTCAGAGCCCGCAACATCTGCGAGCATGGTAATGGCAAAGAGATTTTTCTCTCGGGCTTTGAGTAGGATCTTTTCTTTGGCGGTTTCATCCCCTAAGGAATAAAGCGACCTGAGGGCCGCTAGCTGAACACTCTCTGTCGGAGAGCGGCTCAGCTTCTTAAGTCTTTTAATAGAAGAGCTGTCTTTCAGGTAGCCAAGAGCTGTAGCACAGGCTTCTTGCTCTGCCACATCGATATGGGTGGAGTAACTTCGAATGGCGGGGAGTAAATCATCTCTTCCGTGTCTTGCAGCACTTAAAATCGCCTCAATTCGTATCGCATGGAAGGGGTCATCCATCATATGTCGTAGTATGCCGATCGAATCTGTGGTTCCAATGAGTGCAAAGAGCTCAGGAAAAAAGAACCTCATTTGGGGAGGGAGCTTGTACATAAGCCCTTCTATTTGGCCAGTTGCCGACCTGGATTTTTTAGCAGCTAGAATATAGGCCGCTTCAAGTCTTGTATAGAGAAATTCCGAGGCCATAGCTTTATGCAGCAGATGATCGATTTGATCATCTTGCATCTTAGCTAGAAACTGGAGCGCTGCCAGCTGTGTTTGCATGTTGCTGCTGGATATGCCAGCTTCAAGAATGTCGTAAGAGGAAGAAACGCCCGCTAGGCTACTTGCAAAGATGCTTAGAAGTTGCATTTGGGGATCATCACTTCTAGATCCTTGCTCAAGTATTGCAATTCCCAGATGCTCTAGTACTTCAAAATCGTGTTTTCCGATCTGCTTTTGGTATTTTTTATATAGGTCGATTGATTTGCGGTATTCTTTGGATTGAGCGAGATAGACGATTTGGAGTTTATTTACCTTCTCCTCATTTTGCGTAATTTCTATAAGATTTTCACAAAAAAGTCCTAGGGGACTAAGGGCGAGCGTAAGGCAAAGAGCTGAGAGCAAAGGGTGTTTTTTGAGCATATTAAAATATTTTAAGGTGTTTCCAGAGATCTATGTCAAAAGAAGCTAAGAGCTTGCTAAGTGTATTTAAGGGCAGTCCCATTACGTTATAGTAGCATCCTTCTATTTTTGAAACTATGATCCCTCCTCCCTGTTGTATCGCATAACCACCGGCTTTATCGCTATAGGCAAAATGTGTCAGGTATTGCTCAATTTGGCTCTTTGATAGAGTATTGAAGAGGATTTTAGTACTTTCAGCTTCGCAGTAGATCTCAGGTCCTTTAGCAATACATACACCCGTTACCACTTCATGCCATTTTCCTGAGAGCTCCTCTAGAAATTTTTCAGCTTCTGCCTTGTCTTTAGGTTTGTTATAAACCTTTCCTTCTAAGTAGACCACGGTATCAGCGCATACTATAATTTCCTCAGGAAATTGAGTTGTAAGGCATTTAGCCTTGCTTTCCGCTAAAAGAGTCACATAGTCGTGAGCGCTGCCTAAAAAAGGAATTTGCTCTTCATCAAAATGGGAGGGGACTGTCGTAAAGGGGATCGTGAAAAACTGGAGAATTTCTTTTCTTCTGGGAGACGCCGAGCCTAAGATCATAAGTTTTCTGGGGGTGGGTTTTTCCTTTAAGATTATCTAGCAAAATGCAGATTTTTTACAATGCAGCAATTGTTAAATATTTCACCCTAGCAAAGTTAAGCATTACCTCGGTAGACGGTTCTTTTAAGAACTTTCTTTTACTCGANNNTCTGAAGAGTAAAAAAAATCCTCAGCTAAAAGGTGAAAAAATTCTTAAAAATATTGCAATAAATTCTTAATTCTTTCTTAATGTGACGTCGATTGTTTATGGTTTTTAATTTAAGGGCTAGGAAGTTAAGCGTTTAGCATTCGTCCTCTGCCCTTAAGAAAGTTTAGATATTTTGAATATTAGTACCAATCACCTAAAGCTAAGGAGTTGTTTTATGACATCACCAACCAATCTTTCTCACACGCCTTCTATAGTATCACAAAGAGTTATAACACCTGTAGAGGGTTCAGAGAGAACTCAACCTTCCCCTCTTCCAAGAGTTCCTTCATCTCCAGTACATAGAATGACAAGTGATGTTCTACAAAGTGCAGCAGCCTTTGCTTCTTCAGCAGAAGGACTTTCATTCGCTCTTCCAAGATCTCCTTCTTTAGAAGGAAACGCTTTAGATTTAAGCCACGACCATACAGCTCTAGTTGGAAGCGGTGATGTTGAGGGTCTAATTGGAAGCGCTCCATTACCACCTCAAAGTGAAAAAAAGGCTACTCTTTCGATTCAGCGGCAAGCGACTGATTGTTTTGCAACACTATGCGATAGAATCTCTGCTTTTATAACAGATGGTGTTACACGTTTTGTTAACTGGATAGCAAGTTGGTTTTGTCCATCTTCAGTTGCAGAAGATTTATCAAGTCTAGACTCTTCTTCTTCTTCTTCTTCTTCTCCACCACCGGTTGCAGATAGTGATGCATTAGATACTGGCGTAGCTTCTAGAGCAGTATCACCACAGGCTTTAGTATCAGCGGAAACTTCTGCATTTGTGGCTGTTTCTTCTTCTACACCACCACTAGTAGAAAGTGCTGTATTAGAGACAGCTGCAGCTTCTAGAGCAGTATCACCACAGCCCTTAGTATTAGCGGATAGTGCTACATTAGAAACAGTTGTTTCTTCTTTGTAATAATCGATATCTATTAGGGTTTAAATTTATCATTCTTAAGTTTAATTAAGATTAGCGATTATGGCTTTAATTCAAAAAAGTCCCTTCGAATAAATTTTCGAAGGGACTTTTTTTTGCAATTTTCTTTCGGGATTTTAAAGAGGGACTTAAAAAGGATAGATCTCTATTTTAATTTTAACGACTGCTATTTAAGTAGTTGAGTTTGTAAGTTTCTTTTTTAAATAGTTTTTCTGTAAAAATAGCATCTTTAATTTTTTATATTCAATGATTGGTTAATAGAGATCTTTATTGTTTCCAGTTAATGCAGTTTTTGTTATTATCCGAGCATTTAGTGGTTAATTCATTGGAGTTTTAGCAGATTCAGTACTGCAAAAAGTCTCTTATGTTTTGTAAGGTGTATCAAAAACCTAATTTACAGGAGTAATTTCATGTCAAGTTTAAGTCCAATTTCAGGTCTAGTTCCAGTTTCAGTTCTATCTACATCAGAACGTAGAGCATCAGTATCCTCAACACATTTTGTAACAATGCCTAGCGATTCTACGTTAAGAACTTCATCGGCAGCAGCAGTAGCTATTGAAGCAGTAGTTTCTCAGGGATCTGAAGCTCCTAATGCAGAACCTGTAGCTCAGAGTCTTTTTGCTAGAGTATGCAGCAATATTTCTGATTTCCTTACAGCAATTGTTAACAAGATTGCTAGTTTCTTTGGAAATCGTAATGTGCAAGCAGTGGAAGCTACTCGATCTCCTTTAGAACTAGCGCAAGAGCATGCAGCACATACTGCATCTCTAGCAGATAGAGCAGTTGCACATCGTGATGTTCAAAGAGCGGAAGAAACGCAAGCAATCCAGGTAGCGGTTAATGCAGCAGAATCTGTAGATGCTGCAATAATTGAAGCAGATGCTGCAGTTCTAGCAGCTGATGAAGCAGTCGAGGCTCTAGCGCCGTTACTTCTGCAACATGAAGAAGAGCTAGCGCAAGCTGAAAGCGTTGCTTTAGCTAGATCATTAGAGGCAGAAGATGCTGCACAGGCAGCAGTAGAAGCCGCAGCAGGCGCTACATTCGAAGCAAGACTCGAAGCAGCAACAGCTGAATATGCTGCAACAATTGCAAGCAAGTAGTAAGATTTTATAATTGAAAGTATATAAAAACACCTACTCGGGATTTCTCGAGTAGGTGTTTTTTTTGACTTAAAATATTTCCCAAGTAGAAAATCAGGCGGGTTTCCTTTCTCGATTAGTGGGAGTTTTTTGATGAATGCGTTTCTGGGTTGCCAGTTTGCTCAAAGAAATTTAGATGATAGTTACTGAGAAAAGCAAAGTCCCTGGTGGAGATTCCCACCAGGGACTTTGTTTTAAGTTATGCTTTTTTCTTGGGCTTTTTAGCAGGGGCCGCAGTTGTGCTCGGTGGAGGCACATCTGTGTAGTCTATCCAAATAGGGGAAGTCCATGCAATATGGCCATTATCCTGTATGACCCTTAGGTAATAATACGCGAAGGGGGGCTTTTCTTCTTTGCCAGGAAGTAGTGCTTTATGAAGTGCTTCTGAATCATCAAAAGCAAATTCAAAATATGTCTCGTTAGGAGTAAACGTATGGAAGATCTCTCCATTACGAATAATACTTACCTCTTTGATCGTGGTAGTTCCTGCTATGTATCCTGTTATATGCCTGTTATAGGACAGGCCAGGCTTGGCTTTTGTATTGAGCTCAGAGCCCATGAGAGCTCCTGCTATTGCAAAGCCTACGATCATCCGATCTCCGGTTGTCGCATAGCACTGACGGTTATATAGGGCAAGACTTAGAGCTTCTCTTGTTTGCTCTATAGCAAAGATCGCAGTAAGCCCTGGGCTATATTGGACTTGTCCTTTTTCAAAGAGATCTCCATAAATGCCTCTATCGTCAAGGCCACCTGCTACAAAGCCAAATCTGCAGTTTTCGGCAAGAGCCTTCCTGATCGATCCTTTTTCTGTTTCAAAGATCCCTTTTTTATCGGTAGAGGTAATAGGTCTGAGATTGCCCTCTTTTGTAGTGCACTCCGAGCTACCCCAAGCATTATAGATCTCTACAACCCTTTCAAATTCAGGGGTGAAATCTTGGAAATTCGTTTCGAATCCTTTAGCCATCGTAAATGAGGGTACGGAGATGAGCTCTTTAGGATTTACTGTCTTATAGAGTTTTTTAAGGGAGCTTGTTTTTGCATCTTTTCTGCGAGGAAGAGGTTTTGCATCTTTCACGTAGAAGCACTGTCTTAGCCCCTCTTCAGGTTCTTCGGAAAACCATTGAAAACCTAAAAGGGAGGTAAATCGATTGTCTTCATTGAATTCTGCAACGTGGGCAGAAATCTGTTTCCACTGCTCATTAGAGGTTTCTTCAGCACTTTCAAAGGAGGATGTGGAATAAAACTGCATCGACTTTTCATCGCGCATATAACGTAGGCATGTTTCGACGTTATCAGAAGAGTCTACTCTTTCAGATTCCCCGTGGAGAAGTCCCCAGTATAAGCTCTTATCAAAGTCTGCAAAACATTTGATCGGTGCAGAGTAGAATTTATCTCCATTTTGTAGGTTATGAAGCTGGATCTTATAGATCCCCGGTTCATTAAAATACAAGTTGGGTAGATTCAGAAATCCGGTCTCTGGAATAAAGAGCTTCCAGCTGAGATTTTCTCTTAAGTGCTCATAACTGAGCTCAATAAGGGTTCCTTCAGGGGCATTATGAGTTAAGTTGCCAAAGGCATCTTCAAAACGAAGGACTACATCAAAGCGTTTGTTCCTTGAGACAATAGAGGGTGTTAAAGCCCGGATATTGTGAAGAACGTTTCCTCTGATATCGACAGAAAAGACTTCGGGCTCTTTGTAGTCCCCTTTTCCTTTCGTATCTATATAGAGATAAAACTGTTTTCGTCTTTGTATGAGGGTCTGTGCTTGGTTTCCTTTTTTAGCGAGCTCTTCTTTGGATTTTTCGGGTGTTCCCAGGAGAATGGTTACTGTTTCTCCGATCTTTACTTCGGAGGGAAGAATGAACTCAAAGCTCGGAGTGAATTTATCGGAGCTTGGGATTTCTTTTGCAGGAACTCCCTTTCCGTCAGGCATTTCTGCCCAAATAAGATTTTTTTTATCTTTGGAGGTGGCTTGAGGTATTTGCCAGTCTATTTCTCTGCCGCCTGAAAGGAGATCGAATTTTAGCTTTGTTCCTTTAGGTAGGGAGGTGGAAGTTGTATAGCAAAACTTCCATGTTGAAACATCTCCTGCAGAGATGCAGTGAGGCTCGGTATAGCAGATAGAACGACGCATTTTACTTGGCTCCATGATAATCCCTTGATTAGTACGCAGATTGTGCCCAAAGATGCTTTGTTTTTCAAGTTAGAATCAAAGCTTAGTGCTCTTTCGAGCTACTATGGGGGGTGATTTTAATTTTATTTATCGATCTTTCATCAGAACTTAAGACTTCAAGATCAAATTCATCGTGGTGGATCTTCCATCCTTTGGAAGGGATAGATCCTGCTTTATGGAAGATATACCCTCCGATAGTATCATATTCCGGGCTTGTGGGTATTTTTATTCCAAGCTCTTCTTCTACATCTATGATATTCATCTTGGCTTCTATGATCCATCCACCGGTTGCAACTGTTGAAAACATCTGAGTTTGTTGTACGTCATACTCATCTTCAATTTCTCCAACGAGCTCTTCCAAGATATCTTCGATAGTTACAATCCCTTCAGTGCCTCCATATTCATCAACGACGATCCCTAAGTGGATCTGTTTGCTACGAAATTCTTGCAGTAGTACGGAAATCTTTTTTGTTTCAGGGGTATAAACAACAGGTTTAACAAGCGTTTGGATTGTTTTAGTATCAAGTACGCTTAAGTTTCCTTTATTTGTGATAAGAAGGTTTAAAACATCTTTATAGAGTAGGACACCGATTATTGAATCGACATTATTTTCGTATACGGGAATGCGGCTATAGCCCTCTTCTAAAAAGCAATTCGCGGCTTGGGCAATCGTGGCATCTACAGGGATACTAAAGACGTTAATACGGGGTACCATAACCTCTCTTGCTATCCGGTCTTTGAAGGAGATAACTGCATAGATAAGTTTTTTTTCATTTTTTTCTAAAAGAGACTCTACTTCAGAGTCATGAAGCCATTCTAAAATTTTGTCCTGAACGCGAAAAGAGGGGGAAGGGATAAAGTGGGTTTTTTTTGGAAAAAAGGCTGCAGTGATCTTTAAAAATCCAAGAGTTAAGGGTAGTGTCAGTGTAAGAAGGATTGAAGAGGGGATAGATAGGACTTTAAACCAGAACCTCGGTTTTCTAGCACATAGGAATTGCACTAAGAAATCAGCGATCAGCGTAATGAATACGGTGATAAAAGATTTAAGAAAAAACTCTGGTAAGGAGGAAGAAATAAGTAGGGTATCTAAAGATAGGGTTTTGTCTTTTAAAGCATCAACACTGAATGAAAAGAAAAAGAAGCTAAGGCCAAAGATAAGATAAAAAATAAGTTTGGAGAAGTTAAGGGCATACCAAAGGGCGTCCCACTCGTGACCTGAGACAAAAAACTTAAGAAGTTTAGGGAAGTAGGTGAAACCTTGTTTTTTCAGTTCTTCTTTGGTTTGCATTTTTCCAAGTCTTTGCAAGGAAAATTGCAACCCCGATACAATGGAGGCGCAGATAAGGAAAAATAAGCAGTAAAGGATCTTCTCAATATAATGTGGCATAGTCTTCTGTAAAGTATAAAAGTTATTAAAGCTCTGGTCTATAGTTTAAGACAACCTTTTTTTTGGAAAGCAGGAGGCTTTCCTTTTTAAGGTAGGTCATGCAGGCTCTTTCTTTTTTTCTCATCTGCGTGCGGTCTTTTGGGTCTATGTCATCAAATCCTAGCAGGTGCAAGATCCCGTGTACGACATAAAGGGTGGTTTCTTCATAGGGATCTCTCCCTTTTTTTTGTGCATAGGTAAGGGCTGTTTTAGGGCAGACGAAGATCTCTCCTAGAACACGGTAGTAAGAATTGGAATCATCATCAATGGGGAAGGTGATGCAATCTGTGGTGGATGGATCGTTAAAAAAATCGGCGTGGAGCTCTGAGATTTTGCGGGTTGTTACAAAATGCAGGCTAATTTCGTCACACTCTACCTTTAATTTTTTTAAAAGAGAATGGATCAGCTTCTTTACAGAAGAAGAGGGGACTTTTAAGTCTTTTTGTGAATTTTTAAAGTAGATTTGCACTGGTTTGTAAAGAAGAGGGGAGTAATCTCTTCGAGATTTCTCCCCTCTTATACGAGTTACGGTATTGCCGGAGTCTTTGGGAGACCGGTTACCTTCGTGTTTATTATATCATTCCAACGGCCGAGTTTTCTTAGAACGTCGACACGCTCAAATCTCTTTAGAACGTTGCGCTTCTTTGCGCCTTTATTGGATTTGCCGTAGCTAGGATGTCTGGACATATGAGTTACTTTCCTTTCTCGCTTGGTTACTTGATTTTAGGGATGAATACTAGACCGCCGGACTCTACAGAATTAGCGTGAGGCTTATATCCTATTGCAAGGTTGTCTTTTTTACATCCAGTTTTAGCTGCAGGGGCGCGGCAGCGTTTTGGGCATTTGTTTCTTCTTTCTTCTTGTTTGCTGATTCGTACCATGTAAATACTCCAAAAATTCTTTATTTTGCGGCCATTATATGTAGAGATCCTAAATGTTTCAACAACTTTTACTTTACTCTGTCCCCATTTCTTTTGAAGGAGGGTTTTTCTGTTAGAGGAAAGTCGTTTTTACGGTGCTAAAACTGCATTTTCTTTGCCGACATTGATATATATATTTTTAATGCAGGAGCGCCTGGTAGTGATTTTTACGACTTATCCCATCTGCGATAAAGTATATCCAGCTTCTTGATAGGCTGTAAATTTTTTTTCAAACAGGGCTTTTTTACTGGGGTGAGATAGATCTTCAAATTCATAGATTTTTTTTAGGGGAGTCGAAACGATCAAGGCTTGAGCTGTCAGGTTGAAAATGGATTCTGCTTCTGCATAGGAAGGTAGAGGAAGAATTAGTTGTATGAGCATTTTAGGGCTATTTTCAGGGCCCTCGCTATGAACGATAAATCCTTCTTTGGGCTCTTTCCAAAGTAGCTGGCTTACAAAGTTAAGGCTTGTCCTATCAGCCGCAAGGATATGCAATGGTTGCTTGTGGCTTAAGTGTTTTTGGGAGATAGAGCACAAAAGCGCTAGCTTTTGTGCCGGATCTTTAATAGAAAAATAGATGACGAGGGGTTTTTCGTTCACGGTCTATCGTTTTTTTCTTTTTTTGGAGCGGTGGCCTCGATCTTTTTCTTCTCGAGGTTCTTCTTTTTTCTCAAGGCGCCGGCCTTGAAGATGCCACTTGGATTCTTGCAAGATGAAGTCTACAGAGCTGAGCATTACTTCAATTTTATCGCCGACTCCATGTCTTTTTCTCGTTTTTTCTCCGATAAGGGCATTTTGTCTTGGATCAAAGATGAAGTAATCATTTTCAAGCTCAGAGATATGAAGGAATCCCTCAAGCTGATAGGGGCTAATTTCAAAGTAAATTCCGAAGGGTTTTACTTTGGTAATTGAGCTTTCATATACTTTTGTCGGATCTTCTTCGAAATATCTTTTCAGGAGTCTGAGCTTTTTAAGTGTCTTTACGCTCATCTCTGCTTTAAAGCTTAAGCGTTCTTTTTCAGAGCACTCTAAAGAGATGAGTTCAAAATTGCTATCAGGAGTTTGTTCATTGAAGAGGGATCTTTGGATCACAAGGTCGGGGTATCTTCGGATCGGACTTGTAAAATGGCAGTAGTGCTCAAGAGCTAGGCCAAAATGCCCGATATTTTCAGCCGAGTAGGAGGCCAGCTTCATGCTTCGAATAAAGGCAATGGCAAGTTGAGAGGCAAAGGGACTTCCCTTTACTTTTTCAAAGAGTTTTTGTAGTTCTGGAAGAGATGTGCTGTCCTTTAGGGGAAAGCCAAGGGATCTTGCCAGAGTGCCAAATTCTTCTAGATTGTCGGGAGCTGGGTCTTCGTGGATTCTATAGAGAACAGGTTTGCCTTGGTCAGTAAGAGACTTGGCAACAACTTCATTGGCCTTTAACATGAATTCTTCGACAAGCTGGTGAGAAATATCATATTCGACGATTTTAAAGCCGAGTGGAACTCCATTTGGATCGATTTCAAGAACAACTTCCGGAAGGGCGAAATCTATGCTTCCACGTTCGTATCTTTTTTTCTTAAGAAGAAGGCACAGCTCTTTCATAAGTAGAAGATTCTTGCTGTGGAAGTTTGGTTTGCCATCTAAGATTTCTTTGGCTTCTTCATACGTGAAACGCCTTTGGCTGTTAATAAAGGTTCTTTTGATCGAATGGGAAGTCATTGTCCCTTCGAAATCAAAGCTTATCAGAGCGGATATACATAAACGTACAGTGTCGGGCCGGAGGCTGCAGAGATGGTTAGATAACTCTTCCGGTAGCATAGGGATGCATTTTCCAGGGAAATACGTGGAATTGCCTCGGAGGAAGGCTTCTCTATCAAGGGCGCTCCCTTGGGGAACGTAATGGGCTACATCTGCTATGTGGACCATGAGGTGGTATCCCGTATCGTCTTTTGTAAGAGATAATGCATCATCAAAGTCTTTAGCGGTTTCCGGATCGATGGTAAATGTTTCTACCTTGGTAAGGTCGAGGCGTCCTTCTTTATCTGAATCTGATACTTCAGATCCATATTCTTTAGCTTGGTGTAGAGCTTCTTGAGGAAAAGGGTTTCTTAAGGAAAACTCTTCAATTGCCGCTGGGATATCGAGGGAAGGGTCAGAGATGTGGCCAATTACATGAGAGATTTCACAGAGAGGAGATTTGTTTTGTCCACCCCATTCTACAACTTTTAAGATGACTCTATCCCCGACAACTACGGGGAATTCCTTAGAAATAAAAACTTCTACAGGTTTTTGCGCTCCAAACAGAGGAATGAAGGCGAGCATGTGTTTGCCCTCGTCAATGATACGGATGACACCTGCAAGGTGTGATCTGCTTCTTTTGACGATATTTAGGACTCTTCCTTCAGGACCTTTTTCAGGTTTAGTTGAAGGGAGAACTTCGATTTCAACGATATCGCCATCGACTGCATTTTCTGTTAGGTGTTTAGGGATAAATACATCTTCTTTTACGGAAGAGTCCGCATCGGGAATAACAAAACCAAACCCTCTTGGGTGCATGCGCAGAGTGCCTCTTGCTACAGGCACTTTTTTCATACCTACTGGAGTAAGCAGTTTTTTTGGAGTTTCTAAAATCCCTTCGCAGATCATCGCCGTAAGAATCTTTTTGGCTGCAATTTCTTCTGCTCCTTTTAGCCCGAGCGCATTGATAAGCCTTGCCTCGATCATCGGAGTGTAGGTTGGCGACCTTAGGAATGTGTATATTTTTTCAGAAACAGCTTCATGTAAATCTTCTGCAATTTGCTCTGGAGTCATTATTTTAGTTTTTTTATTCATTATACCTGTGGTTTTTTCAGAAAATCGCGCACTAAAAGTGCGTCGGATAATTTTGTAGTGGTTGTAAATGTATGAGCATCGATTCCAAGCGTTTTCGCGCTTTTGACGAACTCCTCAATATCATCAGTATAAAAACAGTTTTTTATTTCGGAAGAAGAAAGTGAGAGAGCATGAAGAAAAATTTCTGGCTCTGGCTTTCTAGCTCCCACTTCATAGGAGAGCACGTACTTGTCAAACAGTTGCAGAATGGGATAATTCTTTAGGGCGTAGTTAAAATGCGCCGGGCAAGTATTTGATAAGAGGATGAGCTCTATACCGTTTTTTTTAAGTTCTTCAATGATGGGGACGATAGGCTCATTCAGAGTGAAGATGTCCGACATAGCTTGAAAAAAATCTGCGGGGTGTATGTCGATGGAGAACTGCTCGCAGATCTTTTGGTGTAACTGAGCGTCGTTAAGCAGACCTCTTTCGTAGAGGTCTCCAAGGTGGCTTTTTAAAAGAGCTGTTTGGATCGTCTCTAAGGGAAGTCCACATACTTCAGCGAGGTTACTGCACATCTTTTGATGGCAAAATAATAGGATCACATTGCCGAGGTCAAAGAAGACTGTTCTTTGTAAAATATTTTTAACCATCTACTCCCAATTCTTAAGTTCCCATCATGCTCTCTTATAGGATTTTTTACAAAGGATCTTCGAAAAAATCAAATTATTATTATAAAGCAACGTCATTAATTTAATTTTTGATTAATGATGTGGTTTTAGTTTAAAATAGGACTCAAGTTGTCTAGGAAGTCCTCATGCTCGCCAGAATTTCATAAAGACATACTTGGGCGGCGTCATATGATGCGGGAAAAACTGACAGGCTCTCTAAACATGATTGTTCTGTTTTTTGCGCAATTTCAAAGCATTGATGTTTAATTGCTTCTGCAAGGTTTTTATCAATGGATGAGGAAAAAATCACATTAAAGAGATTCCCATTGCTATCTCTTAGTCCTAGGATAGAAATCCTCATAATCTGATCGGAGATCTTCTTTGCCTGACTTAACTGCTCTTCAAGGGTATATATTTCTCTATTAAAAGCTTCTTTTTTATCTCCTTGATGCATAGGGAGTACATGGGATTTTGCCTCTTTAATTACACGTTCAATCCGAGAAATGTCTTCATGCAGATATCGGGCCAGAGCATCCCTTTCATAAGTTCCGGATGTCTCCATTAGTCGATGGATTGTTAATCCATGCAGCCAGAAATTTGCCAGGAGTAGGTTATTCTGATAGACTTCAATAAAGAGGTCCTCTTGAAGTAACTCTATTTGTGATGTGCAGGAAGGGATCTCTGCCAGCCATTTTTCAAGATCACGCATTTTTTCTTGAAGTTTGAGAATCATTCCACTTATCGGGTTTTTACTTCGTAGATATTTTACATTTTCTAGATGAAGATTTAGCCTTGAAAGAAGTAGAGCTCTTTCATACAAACGATGGGGTAGTCTGCCAAACACTTCATCATCGGAGTGAAGCGTACGAGCGAGTGCATAATTTAGTAGATTCCGATAGGTATCTGATAGATTCTTCTCCTTTACTTTGAGGATCTCTATTACATCTCTAATGACTCTTGCTTTATAGTTTCTCTCAAGTGTACCGATAAATTTCTGCAACTCCTCAATATGGGACTCAAGTCCCCATAGCACTCTATCTATATGATACGTTGGCAGCTCAACACTGAAAAGCGTCTGGCTTGCAATGAAAGAGGTGGCTTTCCAGTCTATTATAACAGCTTGAGCTACGAGCTGTCTTAATTCTTCAGGACAACTTCTTAAGATTTCAGGATTGATAGCAATCATGGAGTCTCTATGAGGGATTCTAAGCATTCTTAGTGCGTCATCAATAGATGGTGCTATCTCATGAACTCTGGTCGCTGGTAGCACAGCGCCTCCAGCATCTGCAGCATCAAGTGCGCTAATGACTCTCTTGGATCTTTTCATAGTGGGGCTTTCACCGGTACCTGCAGATCCTGGAACAATGGGCGCCTGCGCCACAGGTTGAACAGAGGAACCTGTATTAGGGACTGAGCACTGCAAGTTGGTAGAACCCCTAGCAATGTTAGAGTCCCAAGGAAAAGTTTCACCTATTCTTCGTGAGTACTTCAAAGCCGTGGCTCCAAAAAGAGGGCGGAAGGGGCTGCTATCACCTCTTTTGCTTCGGCGCGTAGGATTTAAGGATCTACCTACGACCACCCAAGAAGGATCGAGTCCGGCAGTAAGGACTTTTTTACTATCGGGGCACTCACCAGTACCTGCAGCTCCTTGCTCTACAAGAGATTGTTCTATAACAGGGGGAGGAGGCATCATCATAAAAGTACCATCAATAAGTACATCTCTAAAGGTTCCGCCACCCCCGCCCCTTACCGTTATTGACCCACCAAGGGCTCTAGAGGCGGCACTTGCAGTAGCTGTGGCAACCATGGAAGGTTCTCTAGTGGCAAATTTTTTGTTATCTACTAGAGGCTCTACATCCGCTCTAAAAGCCATAGGATGAAATATAAATAAGATACGAGAATGAAGTAGAGCGGGGTACCTTACATGGTAGTCTGCTAGAATCTCTTGGAGAGAGTCCTTAGTTGATCCAATAAAGGCTTCAGAGTCTAAAATTTCGAGAAGATCCCTTGCAACGTCATGGACAAGCAAATTTTTTGTCATGGATATGTAAGGTAAAGAAATTTCCGGATATAGATCGTCAATTGCCAGAAACTCATTTTGAGCACGCTCTACGAGCGAGTTAACATCACGTTCACTCTGGGTAACAGCCTCGTTAAGTTCTAGAAAAATTCCTATTTTTATATCTATACGAATTTTTTTATCCTTTATTGCCTTAGAGAAATCGTCACTACCATTATATCCAGCATAAGGAGTTGTCCTCTCCATGCTTTCCCATAATTTTCTAAAGACACGTTCTTGGATCTTTTTGGGGATTAGATTAAATAAATCCAGCAGTTTGCTTTCCTCACCTGAGTAAATTAAATGCATACCTTTTTCTAATATGACAGAGGGGGTCATACAAAGCTCCACAGCCAGTCTTTTTTGCAGCGGAGATAAAACATATCGAGGTTCTGTGCCAAAGAGTGATTCCCTTCCAAAATCCTGAGCAGATACGGTGCATTTAGGTCCCAAAGATCTCATTACCCGCCATAAATTTTCGCAAATCTTCTCTTGAGTCTTTGGAGGCAGATGATCATAAAGAGCTTTTATCTCACTTGGATCCCTTTCGCTACTAAGTGCGCATGCCATGGCTCCAAGTATTTCAAGAGAAGTTGACAGCGGGGGAGGGGCTGGTTGAGCTGTTTGCAAGAGAACTTCAATTCTACTTGCAAGCTCACCTTCAATTGACATAACTATTCCAAGGGTATCAAGCGTGAGCTCTTGCTCAGATTCATCAATATCTTTAGATTCAGCAAATAGACTTCCAATGTCCTGTAATTTAGCTGCAAGCTTTTGCATTTTTTGCAGAATTGGAAGATCTTTTATGCTAGATATCCCTTGGAATTTTTCTTGCAATTCATACACGTCAGTTACATAGCGTGAAAATTGAGAGCTTACTGAATTTGACATAAAAAGATCTCCGTATGATTAATTGCCAATATATTGCATGTGAATATCTATAAATGCATTTGTTAAATGTTTTTATATGTGTATAATAATTATAAAAATAATTTATCAAGTGTGAGGCAAAGAGGGCTTTAGGGTAGGTTTAAGAGCTTTTTGGACAAGTCAACTACCAAATTGGTAGCTAAGCCTATAGGAGAGGGAACTCTTGTTTAGAAGGTGGCTTAATGTCTTCTTTGGTAGCTGAGGAGGGTATTGGATAGTAGCATAGCGATTGTCATCGGACCGACTCCGCCCGGTACCGGAGTGATATGGCTGCAGCGGGGAGCTACATTTGCAAAGTCTACATCTCCGACAATTTTAGAAGATTTTCCGTCAGATATCCGGTTGATACCTACGTCAACAATTGTCGCTCCTTCTTTAACCATGTTAGCTGTAATGAAAGCGGGTTTGCCGATGGCTGCAATCAGAATATCGGCTGTTTTGCAAATACCCTCTAAATTTTCCGACATACTATGAGCAATCGTTACTGTTGCATTGCAGTGGGGGGCTTTTTGCATTAAGAGGGCGGCCAGAGGTTTACCAACTATCGTGCTTCTTCCTACGATCACTACGTGTTTGCCAAGGATCGGAATATTGGAGTGGGTTAACAGCACCTGAACTCCTAGCGGTGTGCAAGGACAAAAGCAATGGGGATCTCCGATGAGGAGATTGCCCATATTCAATGGATGAAATCCATCGACATCTTTTTCAGGGAGTATCGAGCTAAGTACTTTGTTTTGGTTGATATGAGGGGGAAGGGGAAGTTGTATCAGGATTCCATCTACTTGCTCGTTTTCATTGAGCCTTTCTATTTCAAAGAGGATCTCTTTTTCAGAGACCGTTTCAGGAAACTCCCGATCAAACGAAAGTATCCCTACCTCAGAGCATTTCTTTTTTTTCATAGAGATATAGATTTTAGAAGAAGGGTTTTCTCCAATGCGTATAAAGGCAAGGCCGGGTTTTCTCCCTTTGATTGTAGAGATAGCAGAGGCTAGCTTCTGCTCTATTTCTAGAGCGATTTGCTTTCCATCGATAATATGTGTCATTTTTCCACCTTCAGCATAGCTAATAAACTATCATGGAGTAGTCCGTTACTTGCGATAACAGAGGTTGGCCTTTTGACATTGAGGGTTTTGCCTTGGTAGTCGGTAATTTTTCCTCCGGCCTCTTCTACAATGAGCTTGCCCGCAGCCATATCCCAGGGCTGCAAAGACACTTCCCAATAGCCATCGTACCGTCCGGCTGCTAAGTAAGACAGGTCTAAAGCGGCAGAGCCAAGGCGCCTTACAGGTAGTCCCTTTCGGAGTACGCTTAAGAGATGCTCTATGCAGCCCAGAGGGTTTTCATTGAGGTTGTAGGGAAATCCTGTAGCTAGAAAGCTATCATCTAAATTAGAAACACTTGAGACCTTTAGAGGGCTCCCATTAAGAAAAGCCCCTTTATTTTTCTCTGCGACAAATAATTCGCCTGTGATCGGTTGGTAGATAGCGCCACATACCACTTCATTGTTTACAGCGGCTGCAATACTTACGCAAAATACAGGGATGTTGTGGGCGAAATTTACCGTTCCGTCGAGTGGGTCAACAATCCAGGTAACTGCTTCACTTTTAAGGTCCTCTCCACTTTCTTCGGCAAGGATGCTATGATCCGGAAACTCTTTGTGGATCATGGAAAGGATGATCTCTTCTGCGAGCGTATCATAGTAGGTAACGAGGTTGTGTTTCCCGGGCTTTGTGGTAATAGAATAGGAAGTTTGAAAGCCTCGTTTAAGCTCCTCGCCAGCTCTAAGAGCTGCCTGTATAGCAAGAAATGAAAATTGTGAAATATCATGTGTCATGAGCTTTTTCCTTTTTTTCAAAGATCTTTTTCAAGCGACCGGAGCTTATGTAGAGATAGATCTTTATAGGCACAGTGAACCATACAAAGGCATATAGCGCATCTAAAATAGGTGTCACAAGAGTCTCTGAGATGATCACCTCTAGGGTGATCGGAAATTGCCTGCCGAACATAAAGGTGAGTAAAAGCAACCCCATTCCGCAAACAGAGGAGATCAGTCCAGAAAAAAGGGATAGGGCCAGTGGCTTATCCTCAAAAAAATGCTTTTTCTGGGAGTAGCTGATTCCTGCAACAACCAAATAACATAGTGAATATAGGCCGAAATGCTGCTGAGAAGAGAAAGTGTCGAGAATGAGTCCACATAAAAAGCAAATCCAGAGACTTTTAATATAAGAGGTCCTTTGAAAAACAATAGCAAAGAACGGAGAGAATGCTATTAGGCGAAAATCAGGCAAGATTATCGACCCAAAAAACACGCAGAAAAGAGCTAAAGAGAAGGGATACCATAAGGGGGCTTTTTTCAATGTATGGTTCCTTGTATTTTAACTTGCACGTTTAGGAAAGAGTAAAAGCGGTTTGGTTTTACCTATAAACTTTATAATCTAAAATCGGATTTTTAGTGAAATAGCAATATCTTTTAGAACTTCCTGTGGATGAGTTTTTGCAATATCTCTTCAATGTAGGGGGAAGAGGTAGATAGCATTTTGCAATGCCCTTTAGAAGAAGAAAGAAGTTTATCCGCAAGGGCCTCGGCATTTTCTATGCCAAGCAGGGTAATAGAGGTGCTTTTGTTATTATCTTGGTCTGAGTGAATAGGTTTTCCTATTTCCTTTTCATTACCCTTTACATCTAAGATGTCATCGATAATTTGAAACGATAGGCCTATTTCATAGCCGATTTTTTTTAACAGAGCTCTATCCTCTTTAGAGGCATTTGCTATGATACCCCCGAATTCCAAAGCCGCAGAAATGAGAGCGCCTGTTTTGTGGCTATGAATGAAGGTGAGGGTTTCAAAGTCTACCTCTTTTCCTTCCGATAGCATGTCGACCACTTGTCCCCCTACCATCCCGTCACCGCCCGCCCTTTGAGAGAGAATGGTGATGAGATCCAGTTTTTGTTCGGCCGTAAGTAGTGGACTTTTGGCAAGAACCTCGAAAGCTAAAGTGAGTAAGTAATCCCCAGTGAGAACTGCATGTCCCTCTCCATACACTTTATGGAGCGTTGCCACCCCTCTTCTTAGGTCGTCATCATCCATGCAGGGTAGATCATCATGGATTAAGGAATAGGTATGAATGAGCTCTAAAGCGCATGCCGGATGAAGGGCAGCTTCTATATTACCACCAAACGACTCGGTAACTGCAAGGGTAAGTAAAGGGCGAAGGCGTTTGGCTTTAGCCAAAAGGCTATATCGTGCTGCGGAAAATAAAGTACTATGAGGAACCCCTAACCGCTCTGTTGAGAGCTTATTAAGAGTTTCTTCTATCATTTCACATCTGGTAGACATGTAGCTCGAAAAAGGCATGGTTTACCCCGTAGTAGGATTCAAGACTAAAGTATTTGCTTCAAGGGGACTTGCGTGATTGGGGATTCCAATGCCAAAGTGATGAAAACCCTTAGCTCTCATCTGTTCTTTATTAAAAACATTTCTTCCATCAAAGAAGGCTCGACCGTTCATCTTTTTTGAAACATGGTCTAGATTTATAACGGCAAACTCTGCCCACTCAGTAATAAGGGCTATAGCATGAGCTTCTTTGCATGTGTCATAAACATCGCTGCAAAAAGTAATGCCTTCATGGTTTTTTAGGGCTTTTTTTGCTGAATCAAGAGAAATGGGATCATAAGCTCTTAAAAGAGCCCCTTCTTCTTGAAGCTCTGCTATAATATCTAAAGAAGGGGCCTCCCTCATATCATCAGTTTCAGGCTTAAAAGACAGCCCCCAAACAGCAATTGTTTTACCCTCAAGGCCGCCTTTATCTTTAAAATACTCCCTCATCATAGAGACGAGGATCTTTTTTTGGGACTTATTGACAGTTTCGATAGCTTGTAAAATAGGCATAGATATTCCATTTTCTTCAGCTGTCGCACGGAGTGCCTTAATATCTTTAGGAAAGCAAGATCCCCCATATCCGATTCCAGCATTTAAAAAGCTAGTTCCTATCCGTTTATCAGAACCGATCCCTACTTTTACCTTATGAATATTAGCTCCTAGCTTCTCACAGAGACCGGAAAGCTCATTCATAAAAGAGATGCGGGTAGCAAGCATTGCATTGGCTGCATATTTAGTCATTTCAGAGGACGCGGCGTCCATAACATAGAGAGGACATCCCTTATCAGTGATTGGGGAGTAGAGCTCTCTTAAGCAGCTTTCTGCTCGCTTTGAGGATAGCCCAAGGATGATCCTATCAGGACTCATGCAGTCAGAAACGGCTGATCCTTCTTTTAGGAATTCAGGGTTAGAGACGACATCAAACTCGACTAAGGAATAATCTTCTTTTACAATTTCTCTTGCTAGGTTTTCGACCATTTGGGCAGTTCCCACAGGAACTGTCGATTTGTTTACAATGACAGTATAATCTTGTAGGTAGGCAGCGAGTGTTTTAGTTGCCTGTAGAAAATAGCTAAGGTCACACGAACCATCATCTCTAGAGGGGGTGGGTACTGCCAGAAAGATCACATCAGAAGAGCCCACAGAGCTTTTATAGCAATTGGTAAAGATAAGTCTTCCTTCTCTGTAGTTTTTTAGCACAAGTTCCTTGAGTCCTGGCTCATAAAATGGGATAGTCCCACATTTTAAAGATTCGATTTTTTGGGTGTCGATGTCAAGGCAAGTGACTGTATGCCCAATTTCTGCAAAACAGGTGCCCGTCACAAGACCTACATAGCCGCTGCCAATAATTAGAATGTTCATGAAAAAAGAGTCCTTAAGTAGAATTATCTAATACGATGCAAAAAACCATCTTTTAGGTGAAAGGTTTTATCGCACATCTTTGCTAGATCTTCGTCGTGGGTCACAAGAATTAATGTTTTCTGGTTCTGTTTTGCCGTATTTATAAGGAGAGAGGCGACAAGCTCAGTATTTACGCTATCTAAGTTACCCGTGGGCTCATCAGCAAATATCAGGTCAGGATCGTTGCAAAGAGCTCTTGCAAGACATGCTCTTTGCTTTTCTCCACCAGATAGAATTTTAGTGGGGCAGTGGATCTGCTCAGCAAGACCCACTTCCTCTAATAGGAAAAGAGCTCTTTTATAGGATTCAGAGGTGGTGCTTACCTGCTTTCTTCCAATTTTTGCTGGCATCAGCACATTATCTAGTAGAGAAAAATCATCAAGCAAATGAAACGACTGGAAAATAAATCCAATGTGTTTGTTTCGAAGAGCGGAACTAGCGCTTCCTTGGGTATCATACCCACAAAGGGTTACCTTGCCAGAAGTGGGATTTTCAAGCGTTCCTAAGATATTCAATAGGGTGCTTTTTCCAGAGCCGGATTTTCCCGTAATAGCGATGGTTTCCCCTTTAAATACCTCAAGAGACAGATCTTTAATAACTTCTACAGGTTTCACTCCACAGTAGGCCATATGAATATTTTTTGCTGAGAGTATTAGTGTCATTCGGACCTCAGTATGGAGGAGGGTTTGAGGCCACACGCTTTGATAGCCGGTATAAGTCCGGCAATTAGCGCCAGTATTGGGGTGGAAACGATGACAAAAAATACAGAGCTTGGGGATAAGGTGCTCGGAAGGGAGCTTCCATAAAAGACAGCACTAAATGCGTCATGCCCTTGCATAGAGCTCAATAGGTGTACCAGGCCGTCAATATTGTGCATTGTTAAATAGGCAGCAAGGCATCCAATGATACAGCCAAGGGTTCCCATGACAACTCCACATGATCCAAAAATAAGGGCGATACTTTGTGGTTTAGCTCCCATCGAAAGGAGGATGCCTATCTCTTTTTTCTTGTCATTCACAAGAAGAACTAAAAGGGAGATGATATTGCAGCAGGCTACAGTTATGATAATAATGGCAATGAGTGAGAATAGGTATTTATCGCTTTGGAATTGTTGGAGGAGCTCTTTAGCAAAATCGTAGTCTTTATAGGAAGAAACCTCCCAATAGCTATCTATCCCATTTTCCTCAAAGGCTGTCTGGATTTCCTTTTTTAAGCTTTCAGTTTTGGATAGATCCGAAAACCAAACTTGCATCCCATTAAGGGCTATTTTATCAAAAGAGTGAGATGTAGAGGCCGCATTAATAGCTCGAGTAATCTCCCTTGGAGCCAGTAGACATTTATTGCCAACAGACATTATGCCCGGATCGTAAAATCCCGCTATATAGATAGGTAGGCGCTGCTCTTGGATAGAGCTTGCACTTGATGCTGTATAGGCTAAATACCCCCTGTCTCCGATGAGCACTCCATTATCTTGAAACCCTTTAGGAAGAAGGATTCCACTTTCCCTTTGATAATTTACAGGGAGAAGGGAGGCTGCACTCTCTGCAGATTTTTGGGTGCTATATGTCCAAAGAGGGTTGATAGGGGGGTGGGAAGTAAAGGTGGTCACTGGTTTACAACTCTCTACCTCAAGAGCATCCCAGGAAATTATTCCCTCTAGAGTTTGTCCTTGGAGCTTTGTTTTTACTTTAAGAAGGAGATCTTTTCCACTTTGGGCAGTTTCTAAAGAGGCTTTGTCTATATTAACTGCAAAATGAAGAATTTCTTCGCTGTAGATTGGAGTAATGCTTTCAGTTAGGTATTTCTTGCCATCGCTTGTAAAATACAGGATCCCCTTCTCTTTTTTTACCATTCCCTTAATAGTTTCTTGAGAAGGACTGTGAGATTTCTTCTCAGAAAGGACTATTTGGGTAATGGTAGCTCCCTTTAAATAGCCGATGGCTGAGAATTCAATCCCTTCAGGAAGTAAGGATATAGGCATTTTCCAAAAGGGAAGGGCTGTTTTAACTGAGCTTATACGGGCATTTTCTAAAATAGGGAAAATCTTTGCTGCAAAATCTGAGCTTGCTGTCCGTTTGATACTGGGAGAGCCTTCGGCTCTATTTCCCTCTAAGTCATTGCTTGCTAGGTAAAGAAGGTGATTGATGTCCTTTATAGAAGGGGGGATGATCAGTGAGGAGAGGGCTGGGTTTTCGCTCGGAAAAGAAGAAATATAGGCTACTTGGCTTAAGAAATTAATCGATTCAGAGCCTCGGGCCGTAAATAGGGGGGAGTCTGTTCGTAATAATTGGAGTTTAAGGAGAGCTCCGCTCATTTCAAAGTCTTGAAAGCTCTGAATTTCTTTTTTGTCTTTTAGACCCTGTAATATGCCGTAGGCGATTTTAACCGGATCTTTAAGAGTTCCGTCGGAGCTTAAGTCTTTTTGTGAAAAATGTAGAGGAAGCTCACAATCTTGGGCATTGTCATAAGGATCGGTAAAAGAAGAGGTTGCCTTTTCTCCAATTGTTTTATTCTGGAAGTTTGAGTTTTCAGAAACAGAGTCTACGT
>JAPLSW010000024.1:27279-41745 GCA_026398435.1 Chlamydiota bacterium
GTTATAGTAGTAAGAGGAGAAATACTTCTTAGTGGGGGTGATTTTAAGGGGGGCATTTAGGTCTGTAAGCTTTTTAAGCCAGTTCTTCTCCATTCCTTCTGTAACTGAAAGGAATACAAGTACTAGCCAGACAACTAGAGAGATCACACCCACCGACATAGAGGCGATGAGTGTGACAGAGAGCTGCTTCTTCTTAGGAACTAAGTACTTAAGCGCAACCGAAAGTTCGAACATGATTAATACCCCATTAGAACTACGGTAAGCTGTGTAGTTACTTTGCTTCTTTGAAGATTACGTGACGCTTAAGCTTCTTGTCATATTTTTTAAGCTCAAGTCTCTGTGTTGTGTTTCTTTTATTTTTGTTAGTCCAGTAAGTCTCAGAACTTTCTGTACTCTTCAATTTAATGTTTTCTCGTGCGCCTTTAGCCATTGTAAACCTCAATTCGTAAATCTATGAGGTTAAATTCTATATAATAGGGTTAATATACAACAAGTGAATTTTCATTTTTTCATCTTCTTCAGGGGTTGGGTGACTCCCTGCCACTTCTGAAATAGTAAATACCAGGTGGATTTTAGGTGTTTTAGCAAGGTCTATTTTTTATTTTCTTATTAAATAATTACATTTTTTTATTATTTAATTGTAAAAAATCACTTAAAATATTATTTATTGAGTTATGTTGATATGAATTTTTAGGTTTAGGGTTTGTGATTACAACTCTAGCTAAACAGTTAAAATATGTTTTGGGGAGGAACCAAATGAAGAAATGGGGATGGATTTTATTTTTAGCGCCACTAGCAGCATATTCTCAAGTTGAGAATATGAATGTAGAGGCGGATGAGCATTCTGTAGTAGAAAAAAAAGTGGAAGTGGATAGTCAGGGAGAAATTACTTGGAATTTTGAAGTTGATGGAAACCAAGTAGCGCAGGAAGAATCTCTTTCTCAAGCAGATTCCTACGAGCCCTTCATTGAAGTTAGCTCTGCAGGTCAGGGTGAAGATGCTTATGTAGCCGATGAAATGGCTGATGAGTTAATGGATGAAATGTCTGTAGAGTCTTCTCAGGAAGTTACTTATGATGATGAAGCTTTTGATGATGTTATGGAAGAAGCCTCTGATGAGTATGATGTAAGACCTGCATCTCGTCCTAAAATTGTGCAAAGAAACGTACAAGAATCCAAGAAACAAGCGCCGAGTGCAAAAACAGCTCCTAAGAAAAGATCTGCTCAGGCAGAACAGCTAGTTCCTGCAAAGCCTGTAAAACCAACAGCTAAGCAAAGGAAGCAAGCGTCGGTAGAGTCTCAAAAAGCAGCCCCTTCAAAAGTGGCTCCAAGAGCGAAAAGATCCCAAGCGGCTAGAGAGCAGCAAGCTCCAAAAGCTGAATCTAAACAAAAAAGATCTGCGCAAGCTCAGCAGCCACAAGCGGCAAGACCTGAAGTAAAGCAGAAGAAACAGGTTCAAGCTCCGACTCAAGCCCAAGGCAGCAAAAAACAAGCTATGGGTCAGAAAAAAGCCGCAGCTCCTGAAGCTAAAGTAGCTCCTAAGAAATCTGAGAAACAAAGAGCTACAACTCAGCGTCCGGCTGCTAGAAAGCCAACTGCAGAGTCTGCAAAACAAAAGCAAGCTCCGCAGAAATCTGTACAAGGTAAAAAAGGTAGTTCTGCAAAAGCGCAACCTGTCCAGCCTAAGCAAAACAAAAAAGCTTCTTCTGTGAAAAAAGAAAAGACAGAGAAAAGAGCTAAAGTTGTTGAAAACTTAGAAAACCAACCGGTGTATGACAGAGAGGGAAATTACTTAGGAAGAGTGAGAGCTCACCCAGGTAAACGTCCAGCTTCTAAGTAATATAACCTAAGTAATGCAAAATCTTAAAGTAGGTGGAAGAGAGATTCTCTTCCACCTCTTTTTTTATAGTGGAGCTACTTCAGCTGCCGCATCTTGAATTGCTAACATTTGCGGAGCAGCTGGCATAGGGGCTGGAACTGCAAACCGTCTGTCTAAGTGATGGTATGTGGTTTCATTATCGCCTACTTGATCTTGTAAATCGATTCCTGCTTGGATAAGGTCTTCAGGTGGGGCTCTACGATGATCTCCCTCAAGTTCAGCCCAAAGCTCATTTAATACTCTTGTGTTTTCTCGGATATCCGCTGCCTTGGCTTGGATAGCGGCTGCGCGGTCTGGCAAGAAGCGATGTTTAATTAATTGAGGGGCTACTGCACCGGCAATAGTTCCCGCTGCTATAGTTCCACCTTCTGCGGACAATAGGGGCACTGTCTGCAAAAGACCAATTCCACGTCCAGCTGCACATACAGAGATGGCATCAAGAGCATATCTTCCTGTCTTTACATATGGATTGCTTTGAAATTCTAATTCTTTATTCAAAATTTCATTGTTACTTCTTAGCTGTTGTGTTGCTACGAAAATCCTACGTACAGTGGGTTTTGCAGCCTCGAAGTCCGCTTGCGCTCGCTGGAAAATATCATATGATCTACGGTCTACTTCAAGGGGAGGGGTCTGTCTTATTCTTGTCGGGATTCCAAAGGCTTCAAAAAGTATATTGCCTACATTTGCTCCAATTCTTCCTACAAAAGATCCTGCGAGTACACGTGCAGCGTCAGGGTGAATTTCTTCTATAGGTATATTAGCTCCAGCAAGAGCTCTATCTAAATCTAAGCGTATTGACATGGTATATTTCCTTTGTTTTTTATTTTATTATTATTTGTTTTTCTTTAGCCCGATCTCTGCCCAAGTTTTTTGATGAATCACAGGATTGATGATTTCTAAAGCGTGTAATGCCTTATTATAGTTGATATTATACAGGTAATTTTAATTTAAATCAATTATTTATGGGATTATTTATTGGCTTATTTAGTGGATTTTTAATTTATTGAGAATTAATTATTTATTTGTCGGTTATTTTAAAATTAATTTATGCATTTTATGTATTATAAACATAAGTACAGGTTTTGAAGTGCTAAAGATTCTTCAGTGGTATTTTAAAGATTTTTTTATTACTTTGCTAAGGGGATGCGGGTTTCAGGCTCAAGATCAAGAGGATCTCCCATTTTTCCATTTCGATGATAGACATGGTACCCAAGACCCGCAATCATAGCGGCATTATCAAGACTGAGGCCAAAGGGGGGCCAAAATAAGGGTAGGAATTTTAGGTTCTCAGAAAACAGCTCCCTGAGCCTTTGATTATTACTGACTCCACCGCCAAGATAGACAGCCTGGCACCCATGTTCTTCTGCAGCCATCCTGCATTTTTTGATGACATCAGCAAATGCGGTATTCTGAAAAGAAGCTGCAATATCTGCTTTATCAGAGTCCGTTAGATCTCGAGTTTTAGAGCCATTTTGCCCATGGATTAGGTAGTAGACGTTGGTTTTTAGTCCACTAAAAGAGAAGTCTAGGGGGCGGCCTTTAATAGAGCCGGGCTTAAAACTATATTTTGTAGGATCTCCAAGTTTTGCGAGCTTTTCAATGGCAGGGCCGCCCGGATAGGGAAGGCCTAGCATCACAGCTACCTTATCGAAAGCTTCCCCAATGGCATCATCGGCGGTAGATCCAAGGAGCTTATACGAGCCCATCTCTTCCATAAAAACGAGGAAGGTATGCCCCCCTGAAAGAACTACTCCTAAGGAGGGAAAGATCGGATCCTTCTGTCCCATCATAGAGGCATAGAGATGGGCTTCCACATGATTTACCCCCACGAAGGGCTTTTGCCAGGCAAGAGAAAGGGCTTTTGCGGCATTAAGACCGATAAGAAGTGATCCGATAAGGCCGGGTCCCTTAGCAACACTTATGAGATCGATTTGGGATTTTTTGATTTTTGCTTCGGAAATAGCCAGTTCAATAACTGGCGTTAGTGAATTGATGTGGCTGCGGCTTGCAAGCTCCGGATATACCCCGCCATAGGGACTGTGCAGGGGGATTTGCGAGGCAATAACATTAGACAGGATCGTCCTACCATCTAAAACGATGGAGGCGGCCGTTTCATCACAAGTACTTTCTATTCCGAGTATAAGCATATTTCTTCATAAGTTTTTTTGGAGTAATATAGCATAAAATAGAATAAGCAACCTGTAAAATACCTCTTTTTTTTGAAAAATGAAAGGTTTAGTATAATGTTTTACTACTTTGGAGCTTTATGCAGTATCCCTTGTCATTTTGGATTGGATTTCACGCTATCGTATTTTCCCTTTTGTATTTGGATCTATCGGTATTTTCAAAATTCAGGAAAAGTAAAAATATTTCTACGGCACTTCTTTGGACATGTTTTTGGATAGCCCTTTCCCTTCTCTTTAATCTAGGGATCTATTTTGTTTCAGGGCCCTCCGATGCTTTGCTATTTTTTACGGGCTATGCTATCGAAAAATCCCTAAGTATCGATAATATTTTTATTTTTTTACTCATCTTTTCCTCTTTAAAAATTTCAGGGAAAGATCAGCGTAGAATTCTGTACTTCGGGATACTCGGAGCCCTTGTATTTAGGCTAAGCTTAATACTACTGGGTATTGCAATTCTTGAAAGATTCCAGTGGATGTTTTACGTCTTTGGGGCCTTCCTTTGTATAACGGCTGTTCGGATGCTTCTTGATTCTGGAGAGAAAAAAGGGATTGCAGATAGTTCTATCTATAGAGCCCTCTGTAGATGGCTCCCTATCACAAAAGAGCCTTCTGAAGGTCGGTTTTTCTTAAGACGCAAGGGCAAGCTTTTTCTTACAACAGGGTGTGTCGCTCTTTTGCTCATAGAAATAGCCGACATCGTTTTTGCTCTAGATTCTATCCCTGCGGTCCTTGCGATCACAACGAATCCTTTTATCGTTTATACCTCGAACATATTTGCGATACTTGGGTTAAGGTCTTTATATTTCGTCTTAGAGCATTTTCAGCAGAGGCTGCAGTACTTTATTTTTGGGTTAGCGGCTCTGTTATTTTTTATTGGTCTTAAGATGATTGGATCTGCTTGGATAGAGGTTTCTGCCCCAGTAACACTTGGGGTAATCGGGATGATCTTGAGCATTACGGTTGCTACATCTCTATTTTTAGGAAAAAAGAGAGTTTAGACCGCTTCTTTACTTGGGCTGGTTAGCTTCTGGTATAATCCAAGAGCTACAAGTAGAATGGCAGAAACTACTAGTAGCATAATAGGATATACGAGATTTTCCATTTTGGTTTTCGCTACTTGGATGGTGAGTATCAGTCCCTCTAAAGAGAATGCTGTCGAGATGATAAGAATAAGGTTTGATAAGGCTCTTCTTCTTTCAGCGGCAGGCTTTTTCTCTTTTCCATGGAGAACCTCTTCTACCATGAGGTATTTAGCCACATCGGCCACAGCTATTGAAAATATGATGAAGGCAACCTCATCCATCACCTTATACAGAAGTTCTCCCTTCTCAGAGGAGTTGCCATGGAAAAAATCAAGGCCTATTTGCCATACAGACCAGAAAATAATGATGAAGGCAATAGCAAAGAGAATAATGCTAACAAGGATATAGGCTAGGTTTGTGATATTATGAACGAAGGTAACAGCTCGTTTTCCCATGAGAGATCTCCTCTTTTTTTTCTTATAAAAGAAATGAGAGGTTAAAGCCAAGGAAATAGGTTTATTTTTTTAGAAGCTCGGCCGCCGCTGTATCACATATCCAAAGAGCCTTATGCGTTTTGCTTCCAATTTTAACAATCGGAAGATCAATAAAATGGGCGTCTTTCTTAAATACCGTTTGGAGCATTTGTTTTTTTGAAGATCCTATGACATAGATGACGATGTGGATAGAGTTATTAATACACGGATAGGTAAGGGTCATTCGCCAGGTGTTTTTTTGAGGAACATGGTTTGCAACAGCGAGTAGGTCCTCTTCAGAGAGTGCTTCAGTATGGGGAAATAGGGAAGCTGTATGCCCATCTTCTCCCATGCCAAGCATGGTGTAGTCTAGAGCTTTACCTTTCAAAACCTTTTGTAGGGTTTGGCTGTAGATCTCCGCATTATTATCAATGTTTTCCTCTGCTACCATGCGGTGTATTTGCCCACTGGGAATGCCCATATTTTTAAAGCCCGCTTCCATCGCCATGTGATAGTTGCTTTCAGGGTTTTCAGGGCCTACGCTTCTTTCGTCTCCCCAGAAAAGATGGACTTTGGTCCAATCGATTTGTTCTTTAATAGGGGAAGAGGTGAGTTTTTCAAAAATCGCTTTAGGAGTTGATCCCCCAGAGAGCGCTATATAAAAGGCCCCATGACTTTTAACAGCTGTATGATAGGCATTTAACAGGTGGTCTATACAAAAAGATAGGGTTTCGTTTACATCTCCCGGTATTGTTATATCTCGTCTATCATCAAAATGAAAAGTTAGCATAGGGAAAAAGGCTCCATGGTAGCAAGAAGAGTTACAATTTCAAGGTAGTGGTGGCTTGTTCCTTTATGACAGATCTCTTTTACAAGAGACTGGCCAGATTCCCCCTTGGCAATAAGAAACTTCGTAGGCAGGCTGCACTCAGATCTAGTGCTATAGGAATAGGAAATTTCATTAGGAGTTTCAATAGTCCGTGCGAAATGACAGAAATCCTCATCTCCATCTGAAAGATCGAGTGAGATAATAAGACCTGGTGGAAGGCTCGCCTCCCTTTGGGAGGAAATAGTTACCTCGACTGGTTGTTTTGCAGCATCGGTATAGGTGAAATTTAGAGCTCCCTCCTTTAACGTAGAGTTTACAAACGACCACTGTAATCTACAGGCAAGCCATGCTTGCAGGTAGATTGACTGGATCTTTGTATGGCAAAAGAAAGGAGTTTCTTGGGCGTTATAAGAGATATGTAGTTTTTTTACTTTTTTCAGTGTGCTCAAATTCTTGGGCTCATTGAAAATGGCGGTAAGGAGATCTCTCCAACTTTCAAGTCTTGCCCAATTTAGGTCTGCAATCTCACAGTTTGAATCGATCTTAGACTTCAGTATGGATTTAGCAAAAGCAGGAAGATCTTTTGCTGTCTCAGAATCAAAGATCAGGCGAGTGGCAAATTTTTCCAGTTCTCTTCTTAGAGGTGTCTGAACTGTTGGGTCCTCTGCCCACACAAGAAAAATAGGGAGATCAGCTATAATGTGAGGTAATATGATAAACGGCACTTGATTCTCTGTCTGATCTGTTGCAGAGACTTCGATAAAGTCGCAAGTGACATCAAATTCCCCTTGCTCGGCCGACATAATGGAAACAGCTGTTCTAACAGGGTTATTATTATCACCAGTTTCAGAGGATATGAAAAAAATACGGGCAGGGAACTTTTCGATGATTTTTTGCGCAATCCTTCGGATGTACTCATCACGAGGGGACTTTTTGGAATAAAAAATAAGATTAAAAAGGGAGGCCCTCATTTTATTTTTATTCTCTAAAGAGCTCCATAAAACATTTAGCTCGGACTGAATTTTTGAAGGGGGGACAATGCGGGATGCGGTCATTAGAGGAGCCTCCATTTACGTCCGTCTTTTGTCATCATATCATCTGCAGATTTTGGACCCCAACTTCCTGATGGATAGTTCGGGAAATCTTTGGGGGGATTGCTTGCCCAGTGCTCAAGAACAGGGGTTAGAAGATCCCACGAGGTAAATACTTCATCTTGCCGGGCAAATAGGGTATTATCTCCAAATATACAGTCTTGGATGAGTCTTTCATACGCTTCAGGTGGCGCTGTACCAAAATATTTTCCGTAGCGGAAATTCATTTTTACAGGCTGTATGATTGTACTACTGCCTCCAGGAACCTTGCAGTTGATTTTAAGAGAGGCTCCTTCATCTGGCTGAATTCGTATGGTAAGAACGTTAGGTTCATTTTTCTTTCCAGGATGTTGGAATAGGACCGATGGGGGGTCTTTAAAAAAGATGGAGATTTCCGTTCCCTTTTTAGGCAGTCTTTTCCCGCCGCGCAGATAAAAAGGAACTCCTGCCCAGCGCCAGTTGTCTATTAACAGTTTTACAGCTACATAGGTTTCTACATTAGACTGAGGGTTTACATTTTTTTCTTCTCTATAGCCGATAGCGGGATCTCCGTTCACATAGCCAGGGCCATACTGACCACGGATAACAGACTGCTCTAGGTCTGTGGGAGAAAAGGGACGCAGTGCCTGCAAAACCTTTACTTTTTCATCATGGATAGCATGGGCTTCAAGGCTTACTGGAGGCTCCATAGCCACAAGAGAAAGGACTTGCATCATATGGTTTTGCAAGATATCTCTTAAGAAGCCGGCTTCTTCCCAAAATGCCCCTCTTGTGCCGATTCCGATATCTTCAGCAACGGTGATCTGTACATGATCGATATAGCGGTTATTCCATAGGGACTCGAACAGGGAATTGGCAAAGCGGAACACTAAAATATTTTGGACTGTTTCTTTGCCGAGGTAGTGGTCAATCCTATAGATCTGCGATTCATCTAAATATTGCAAAAGCTCGTTTTGAAGTTGATGCGCTGATTCGGTATTATGGCCAAAGGGCTTTTCGATAATCATGCGAGACCAAGAGGTAGACTTTCCTACTTCATAAAGGAGATGGGAGCTGTGTAATTTTTCCGCAATGGTGGTAAAAAAGCTTGGCTGGGTAGATAGGTAAAATACTCTATTGCCTTTAGTGCCAAGTTTAGCATCCAGCTCGGAGAGAAATTTTCCGAGTCTTTGATATCCTTCCTCTTCATGGAACTCTGATTTGTGATAAAAGAGCTGCTCTTTAAATGTTGCCCACAGAGCCTCATCAATCGGCTTTACTCTGGAATACGAGTTTATCGCGGCTTTCATCTCTTCTCGAAACTGCTCGTGTGTTTTATCTCTTCTTGCAAAACCCACACAGGCAAATTGAGGGGGAAGCTGCCCCTCTCTTGCTAAGTTGTAAATTGCAGGTATGAGTTTTCTAGCTGTTAAGTCACCGCTTGCGCCAAAGATTACTAGGATACAAGGGTCTATGAAGCGTGAGGACATGCCTGGTTCTTCAAGAGGATGGGAGGAAATTTTTGCCATAATGGATCTAATGTTATTTGTGTGTGTTAAGCACTATCAAACACGAAGAAGTTTTTGATGAAAAGGATAAAAATTAAAATTACAGTTGGACAGCTCTTTAAATATAGTCATAAATAAGCTAAGATCTGCTTTAACTCATCGGAGGAAGAACATGGAGTTAAGTGAGAAGGCTCTAAACTATTTGGAGGAGCATATCCCAGAGCTTGCCGAGGTGGCATTTAAACAAGCTTACTGGGCAGCTCTGGCGTCAGGAAGCAGTGTTCTAGTAAGTGAAAATGGAAGCCTTGTTGAGGTCTTTCCTGATGGATCTCGTAAATTCATAAAAAAATTGCCCCCTTGGATACCTGTAACTCGAGGACTAAAGCTGGAAATAATATGAACTCAAACACTCCTCGCATTCGTATGTTTGCTGGGCCCAATGGATCAGGCAAAAGTACATTTAAAACAATTTTAAACTCAATACTGAAAAAGCTGATATCTTATTTCTTATTTTTCAGGTGCTGCATATCGAGATAGTTTTGCAAAATAAGAACGGCTGAGAGTGTATCGACAGATTGCGCTCTTTCCTTACGAGTCCGATTATCATCACGCATAAGCCGATCTGCTTGCATAGAAGTAAGCCTTTCATCCCATAAGACGACAGGAATCTGAAACTCTAGCTCTAAAGCCGCTGCAAATTTTTTGGCTTCTAGGGCCATTTCTCCTTCTTTGCCATTAAGAAGAAGGGGGAGTCCAACAACTAAAAGCTCAAACGGACCCATCGGGTCCGCTTTTAGCTTAATTTTTTTCACCGTTTCGGAAAGTTTTTTGTCAGCCTGCATAAGGAAGGCGGGGCTAACGATGATTTGTCTCTCATCGGACTTTGCAACGCCAATCCTTGCTCTTCCATAATCAAATCCAAGAATTCTTCCCAAAATGGCTCCTATTTCTTGTTTTGATTGGCAAGAGATGCTGCTATGAAGTCTGTAAAGAGGGGATGAGGCTCTGTAGGTTTAGACTTGAATTCCGGATGGAACTGAACGCCGACCATCCAAGGATGGTCCTTCACTTCAACGATTTCGCAGAGATGGGCATTTTCTAAGTATCCGGTGATTTCCATACCATTTTCTTCTAAACGGTCTTTATAGAGGTTGTTGAATTCAAATCTATGGCGATGCCTTTCAGAAATAAGGGGACTATTATAAGCCTTGTTTGATCTAGAGCCTTCCTTGACTCTACAGCTATAGGCTCCAAGACGCATTGTTCCTCCAAGATCTTCTACCCCTTTTTGCTCACTAAGTAGTGAGATGACAGGATTGGAAGTATGGGGATCGATTTCTGTCGTATTTGCATCTTTGAGTCCGAGAACATGCCTTGCAAATTCTACGCACATGACTTGCATTCCAAGACATAGTCCAAAATAGGGAACCTTATTTTCTCTACAGAATTTAGCGGTCATGATCTTACCCATCCAGCCCCTTTCTCCAAATCCACCAGGAACAAGATATCCATCACATCCTTTGATCGCATCTTCGATAGATCCATGCTCAAGGACTTTTTCCGCTTCAAATTTACGTATTTCAATATCGACGTTATTAGCAAGCGCTCCGTGATGTAGCGCCTCGAATACGGATTTGTAGGCGTCTTGGTGTTGCATGTATTTGCCTACAATACCGATAACTACTTTCCCTTTAGGATTAAGAAGCCTGTGAAGCATTGCATGCCAGCTAGAAAGATCGATTTTCCCAAGAGGTAGATCAAGCATAGTGCAGATCTTTTCATCGAGCCCTTGATGATTTAGCATAAGAGGCACTTCGTAGATGCTGTCTTTGACATTTGGTTCATCGATGACAGATTCCTTAGGAACGCTGCAGAATAGACTGATCTTATCTTTAATATCTTCGTCAAGGCTTTCATCACATCTGCAAAGGATTACATCAGGGATGATTCCGATCCCTCGCAGAATCTGTACTGAGTGTTGCGTAGGCTTAGTTTTCACTTCGCCGGCCGCTGTTAAAAAGGGCACATAGGTCAGATGGATGTTCATGCAGTCTTTAGGTCTTTCATAACGAAATTGACGGATCGCTTCAAAGAAGGGGAGTGACTCGATGTCACCAACCGTGCCGCCGATTTCTACAAGAACGATTTGTACTCCGGATTCAGACTTAGTGGTATTTAGAATTCTTTGTTTGATCTCATCAGTTACATGAGGGATGACTTGCACAGTCTTTCCCAAATAGTCCCCTCTACGCTCTCTTTTAATGACCGTATCATAGATCTGTCCAGATGTTGCATTGGAGGCTTTAGACAGTTGCGCTCCGGTATATCTAAAATAGTGGCCAAGATCGAGATCTGTTTCCGCGCCATCATCTGTCACGTAAACTTCTCCATGTTGGAACGGATTCATTGTGCCGGGATCGACATTTAAATAGGGGTCGAGTTTGAGCATCCCGACCTTAATTCCTCTTCTTTCAAGGAGCATAGCGATAGAAGCTGATGTGAGGCCTTTGCCAAGAGAGGAAACAACGCCTCCACTAATAAAGATATATTTTGTTCTCATTAGGAACCATGGGTGTTAGATGTAATTGGCTAATTTTAAGAGGATAGGGTAATAAGCGCAATCTTTTCTCTCCAACCTAAACATTCTCCACCGTTATGCGGAGAATGTTTAGGTTATTCTCCGCATGAAAGAGGTCTTAAGTGAAGAATCTTTTTAAGATTCTAAAAATAAGATCCTTATAAAATTATAAAGCGTCTCAGGTGTGGAGTTTGCTACGGATTATATCAGCTCTTTCCTCTCTAGGATATCCTTTGATTTCTTCATATATCTCCTCCAGAGCAATTGAGATGAGTTCCTCTTCAGCATCATCCTCATCTATCGATTCAAAAATTCCCTCTACAAACATTTCCACATCAAGCCAATTGTCACTAGATAGCTCATCTTCCGGCAGGAGTAGGAAAAATTTTAGTTTAAAAGCTTTTTCTATTCCGGATTCCTCTTCGCTAAACGGGGATGTTGTAATACGGATTATAGATGCTCTTAGATTTTCAGGAATCGATTGAATTTCTTGTAACATTTTATCGTAATGGTCAGTAATATCTTGAAAAAGTACAGCTATTGCATCGAGGGTTTTTTCCGTCCTATCGTCTATAGGAATGAGTTCAATGGTGGAAAGGATAAAGTGTTGCTGGACTGGAGAGGAAGAGTAAAAATCATCAGAACCACCCTCCTCCTCCTCACGTGGGTCAATGATCCCAGATTTTATACAAAGGTGAAAAATTCGGTCTTTTAATTCGTCTGACAAGGACTCTATCTGATGAATTTTTCTTAAAGCGGAAAAGTCAGTATGATCTAGGGGAGCTTGCTGCTCCAACAAACCTTGCACATAGGGAGAGATCGTATCCGGATGGTGCACATAGGGATGAAAAGCTTGGGCTATTGGGGTAGTTTGTAATTTATCAAGAACGGCTCTCATTGTCATAAAAACTCCTTAAGTTTTTTAACTTACAAAAAAACTTTAAGGGTATCTCTTATTTTAAAGATAAGGAATTATTAAGATTTCGCCTCTGTCTATAGCTGAATTTTTCTAAATTCGACTTACACGGTTTAGTAATATTGCATCAATAAGTACAAGCGCTCCCATCGCTTCAACAACGGAAACGGCTCGTATTGTCACGCAAGGATCATGGCGTGATCCTTCAGGAAGAGCAAAGGATTTTGGCACTTTGTCCGTAGATAAAGTAGATTGAGGTTTACCAATGCTCGATGTTGGTTTAAAGGCGACTCTACATAGTAGAGGCATCCCTGTGGAGATCCCTCCAAGGGTGCCTCCCGCATGATTGCTTAAGGTTCTGACTTTTTTTTGCTCATCGAGGGTAAATTGATCATTATGCTCTGAGCCTTTCATGGTAGATGCTAAAAAGCCAGATCCCATTTCAAATCCCTTACTCGCTGGAATCGAGAGCATCGCCTTGGCTAAATTAGCTTCGAGCTTTTCATATACGGGGTCTCCAATGCCTGGAGGAATTTCTGTAGCTACAAATTCAACGACGCCGCCAAGGGAGTCTTTTTGCTGCATGGTCTCTGTAATTTTTTGCATCATTTTTTCAGAGGAAGGGGTATCCGGGCAAAAAATCGGGTTTTGTCGTATTTGTAGTTTAAGGGTGTCTATGTCAGAGAAATCTGGATCCTTACTTGTAATGCCACCGATTTCTTTGATATAGGCGCAGGCCTTGATGTTATAGAAGCTAAGCAGTTTTTTTGCGACAGCACCGGCGGCGACCCTACAAGCGGTTTCTCTAGCAGAAGATCTGCCACCACCACGGTAATCAAAAATACCGTATTTTTCTAGGTAGGTGAAATTAGCATGTCCGGGCCTTAGGAGGTCTTTGATAGGTTCATACTTGCTGGTATCAGCATCCCTATTGTAGATGATGATAGAAATGGGAGCTCCGGTAGTTTTCCCTTCGAATACTCCCGATAGGATCTCTGCACTATCCATTTCAGCGCGGGGAGATGTATAGGGGGACCTGCCGGGCGCTCGCATAGAGAGTTCGTTGTTGATGTCACTATCTGTGATAGCAAGTCCTGAGGGACATCCATCGATAACAACGCCAATTGCTTTGCCATGGGACTCTCCCCAAGTAGTGATCCTAAAAATTGTCCCAAAGGAGTTACTTGCCATGTGAGCCCTTCTGGTTAGTTGTTATTTCTTGCATGTGACATCCAATATTTTGAAAATCTATTGCAAAATTTTGGTAGGTTTTACTTATACACGCTACATCCTCGATGACACTATCGCCAAGAGCCCCAAGGGCTGCAATGGCAAGAGACATGGCTATCCTATGATCCTTGTGGGACTCTACATGAGCCCCCCGTAGTATGGAGCTTTTAATTATAAGACCGTCCGGCCTTTCTTCTATCTTAGCACCCATTTTTTTGAGCTCGAGGGCAATACAGTGGATCCTATCCGATTCTTTTTTGCGAGCAATGGATCCATTTACGATCTCTGTCTCTCCGGATGCGTAGCATCCAAGTACAGCTAAGATAGTAATTGCATCGATAAAATCGTTAACATCGATTTTTATCCCTTGTAATGGAGGTCCTTTTTTTACCGTAAGCGTTTTTTTGGCATCATCGATTTCTATTTTTGCCCCCATCTGCAAAAGGACATCTACTAGTTTTTTGTCCCCTTGCACATCATTCATATCGATGTTTTCTAAAGTGAGCTCAGAGCGTGTCACAAGGGCTGCCGCTATCGGATAGGCAGCTGAGCTGAAATCGCCAGGAATAGAAACCGCAAAGCCCTCATAGCAAGCATTTCCCTGTAGTATGTAGTGCTCGTAATTCTTGTGGGAGTACCTAATGCCTAGCCTGTCCATCCAATGGAGGGTGAGGTCTATCCAAGGTTTTTCGCCCGGGTTGGTTACATTGAGATCGGTTTTTCCTTTAAGGAATGAGGCTGCAATTAAAAGAGCAGAAACGGGTTGGGAGTCTTCT
>JAPLSW010000024.1:41768-46572 GCA_026398435.1 Chlamydiota bacterium
AGAGCCAGGCTTTAAGGTACCCCTTACTACGATAGGAGCTTTATCATTGAGTCTTGTCGATGTTGCAAAAGCCCCGAGTTGGCTGAGCCCTTCAAGCAGAGGTTTTACAGGACGACTCTCCCGTATAGAATGATCTCCCGTAATGACTGTATAGGTATCTACAAGTGGGGCGAGCGCTCCGATAAAGCGGAGCACTTGCCCTGAGTTGCCAGCATCTATAATGGTACTTGAGGAAGAGATTTTTCCTGCAGTGCCGGTAACTACCAGAGTACTTTCATTTTTTTCTACTTTAGCTCCAAGAGATTCAATGGACCGGATCATAGCCTCAGTGTCTGGAGACTCTAGGGGATTTGTGATGTGGCTCATTCCTTTTGCCATGAGGGCAAATACAAGACTTCTTAGGGTATGGGATTTTGAAGAGGGGATGGTGATCCTTCCGGAAAGAGAGCTTGTTTTGATGACTAGGGATTTCATAGGCAGCTCAGCCACTCAAAAGCGTCTTTTATAAGCAGGCTATCGACACTTCTGCAAAAATCTCCCGAGCACGGGTCCGTACCACCAATTCTTTCAAGAATTACAAAACGGGTTGCATCCGCTGTCGATTTTTTATCGAGGCTCATAAGAGTCTCTAGTTTATCTAAAGAGATGTTTTCAGAGGGTTTGAGGGGAAATCCAAACATCAGCAGAAGATTTAGTATTTTAGAGAAATCTTGCGCTGGGAGTTTTCCAAGCCTCATGCTGATATAACTTTCCATGCACATGCCAAATGCTATGGCATCACCATGACCCATGGTGTAATTTTCTAGGCTCTCGATTGCATGTCCGACGGTATGACCAAAATTAAGCACTCTCCTAAAACCCTTTTCTTTAGGGTCCTCCGATACAATGTGGCACTTGATCTCAACGCATTTTCTTATAATTTCTGTGACAAGTAAAGGATCTCTTTTTTGCCACTGAATAAATCTGTCTGTAAGTGTTGTGATGATTTCGCTATCCGCTATGAGTCCATACTTAATGATTTCGGCCGAGCCATTTCTCCAGTGATGATCAGAAAGGGACTTAAGAAACCTTGTATCCATGGCAAGGATTTTTGGGGGATAGAAGGTTCCTATCATGTTTTTATAGGGACCGATATTCACCGAGGTTTTTCCTCCTATGCTTGCATCTACCATGCTAAGGAGTGTGGTTGGAATCGTCACATAAGGGATACCTCTACAATAGGTAGATGCTACAAATCCTGTGATATCACTAACAACCCCTCCACCAAAGGCGATGAGTACGGTATCTCTGCCTTTGCCAAGTTGTATAAGCCTATCTTCAATATAGGCTTTAGTCTCTCTTGTTTTATGAGGCTCATCTGCAGGAATAACGATGAGATCGAGGGGGATATTTTCTCTGCTAAAAGACAGTAAAACTTCTTCAGAGTACAACTTGTCGAGTAAAGAGTCGGTGATAAGAGCAAAAGAAGATCCTAACTTTTTTACTTTTGTAAAAAAATTAGGATCTTCTAAGAGATCTTCCTCCAAGAAAATTTCTGTTATAAACTCTTCAGAGGGAAAATTTTGGAGGAAGTAGTGTTTTACAGGTAGATGGGCCTCTACATTCATGAATTTAAAAATTTCTCCCGATTGCTTGAGCTATGAGCTTTAGCTCTTTGCAGAGCTCTGCAAGCTCCTGGGGAAGTAGGGCTTGGAGAGGGTCACACTTAGAGGCTGCCGGGTCGTGATGCGCTTCAATCAATAGGCCATCGGCGCCAACAGCAACGGCCGCTTTTGCAAGGTGAGGGATGATGTCTTTTTTTCCGGCTGCATGGCTCGGATCGACAATGACTGGCAAATGGGATAAGTTCTGAACAACTGCCACACTATTGAGATCGAGGGTATTGCGAGAAGTATTTTCAAAGGTGCGGATCCCTCTTTCACATAAAATGACATTGTGATTGCCATGAGCCATGATGTATTCTGCGCTCATAAGCCACTCTTCGACAGTAGCTGACATCCCTCTTTTGAGAATAATGGGTCTGCCGCACTTGCCTACTTCTTTTAATAGGTTGAAATTCTGCATGTTTCTCGCGCCAATGCGGACGATGTCTACATGTTCCGCAACGATTTCTACATCGCGCACATCCATAACTTCGGTTTCAATGAGAAGGCCATGCTCTTTTTGCGCCTGTTTATGCCATTTCAGTCCTTGCAATCCTGATCCTTGGAAGCTATAGGGAGAGGTTCTTGGCTTGTAAGCCGATCCTCTCACTACCTTGGCTCCTAGTTTTTTCATTTCAGCAGAAATCGTTAGCAGCTGCTCGAGACTCTCTATTGCGCAAGGCCCAGCCATAAGGACGATATCATTGCCTCCAATGATCACATCTTTAATGCGGATAGCGGTTTTCGTGTTTTTATACTCTCTACTTGCGAGTTTAAATGGCGCTTTCGTTTCGATTACTAGTTCAACAAAAGGGCAAGCTTTTAAAGCCTCAATAAGACTTGCAGAGCCCATTTTGTCAACACCAAGTACTTGGTGCCTTTCGTTTTCAGAGTGGCAGTGCATCAAGCCGTTTTGGTCAAGCATGGCTCTTAGCTTATCAACATCGGATGGTTTGGCTGTCTTATTAATCGTTATAATCATTAAGTTTCTCTCTATCTGTAACGTTCACAGTAAAGCGAAACAGCTTTTAGGAGTCTAGTATCTTTTCGACCTTTTCTGAAAAAATACAAATCTTTTTCCATAAAACGGGAGTTTGAGTATTTTAGATCAAGTTTGCAAAAATATTTTAGTAAGGGGAGGTTATCACCTAACCTCTGAAGCTAGCCTAAGGCTCATAGGTTCATCCGTTTTTACTCACCCTCAATTAATAAGAGGGATTTGCGGGATGGAGGCTAGCTGAAAGATAAGACAGTATTATTGCCTATGATTCTGCAACAACTGTAAATTCTAGTAAGCTTAACCTCGAGCTCGAGCTGCTTCTGTTACTCGGGCATCAGCCGCAATTATATCGGGATCCAATCTTAGCTGACTACTAGCATCAAGAGCCTCTAGCCCAAAATGTGTAATTGCAAAAATCATAAAAACTTTATCATCACAAAAGTATCGTGCTAAGCCGGGCATCCAAGCTCTCGCAGTCTCGTTGCCAATGGTTCCATCAAGCACTTTATCAGCAAGGCTTCTTAAAGCTGCCTGCCTGGCAGCTAACAGAGATACATTGGTAGGATCTATATTCATTTGGATTACAGTATTGACTATGTATTCTCTTAATATAACAGGGTCAATAAGATTAAGTGCCGCTGGATTTGTTCTTACCGCTGATGTTAAGACCTCTAACTCTAGTCTTGCTAGAATCTCTGCAGGAACAAACCTCAGTAATAGAGGATTTAGTTTTATAGCTGCTTGAGCGATCTCATAGGTAATAAGCGCTGGATCCACAAAGGGTAAAAAAGCTGGGTTCGTATTTATCTGAGCATTGGCGCTGGCAATAAGAGCTGCTGGAACCCACTGCCTTGCTGCTGGGTTTTGCGCTACAGCCGCAGATGCTATTTCTATGGTTCTCAAAGCTTCTGAGATGCGCTCAAGAACTAAGCCATTTTGAGTAACAGCCGCAAGAACTATAGTAGGGTGGTTTCTGAGTCCTTCGCTAGCATACCTAAGTGCCACGCCATTTTGAGTAACAGCCGCAAGAACTATATCATGGTTGTTTCGGAGTCTTGGGCTAGCATACACAAGCGCCTCGCCATTTTGAGTAACAGCCGCAAGAACTATAACAGGGTCGTTTCGGAGTCCTTCACTAGCATACACAAGCGCCCCGCCATTTTGAGTAACAGCCGCAAGAACTATAGCATGGTCGTTTCGGAGTCCTTCACTAGCAGACCTAAGTGCCCCGCCATTTTGAGTAACAGCCGCAAGAACTATATCACGGTCGTTTCCGAGTCTTGGGCTAGCATACACAAGCGCCTCGCTATTTTGAGTAACAGCCGCAAGAACTATAGCATGGTCGTTTCGGAGTCCTTCGTTGTCTCTCAGAAACTGGACGCCACCAACTCTCTGAATAGCCTCAAGTATCTCAGGGGCTACGGGTGGTTGAACTAGAGGTGCAGCTACAGCTTGAGGCGCTACGCGCCCCTGTAGCGAAGGAGCTAGGTCTGGCTCATAAGCGCCTATGGCAGCTTGGACGGCGGGGGGTATTTGAGGTCCAGGAGCTGATTGTGCAGCTACTGTAAGTTCTCCTACCGCTCTGAGCGGGAGGTGTTGTGGAGAGGCTAGTCCTGTGGTAGGTGTCATATTTTGTCCTTTAGTTTATTGTGTAATTAAAGTTTTTCAGGTTAATTATAATTAATATAAACGTTTAATTATACAGTAAAACTAACGCTGTTAAAGTTTTTTAGAAATGTCACCTTTTAGTTTTTTAGAAATGTCCCCTTTCTATTATTAAAAAGTTAATTACCGGGAGGTGATTAACATGAAAAAGGGACATATCATTATGAGTATTAATGAACTAGAACGCTCGAATGCGTTTTTAAAGCTAAAAGAGAAAATTTTAAATCAAACACAAGTCGCTGAACTTCTAGGGATTAGCGTTCGTCAAGTAAAGCGAATATTCAAGAAATATACAAAGCATGGAACCGCAGCCCTAATTTCCAAAAAAAGAGGGCAAAAAGGGAATCATAGGCTGGCTGAATCCCTCAAGGATTTAGCCCTAGCCTACATCCGTGAAAAATATCGCGATTTTGGCCCCTTATTAGCCCATGAAAAGCTAATAGAAATTCATAAGCTGAAAATCTCCCTTACAGTAGTCCGAAAGCTGATGATTCAG
>JAPLSW010000008.1 GCA_026398435.1 Chlamydiota bacterium
TGCCAACAAATACCACGGAGTGAATTTCACCTTTGACAGTACACAAGGTGTAATGCTAATCACCGAATGGGCCTACCTTGTAAACCAAGGAAAGCTAAGTCATGGTATGCCCGGCAATTACAAGATCGGCTACTACTACTCTACCGGACGTGTCGATAAATATACTGGAGGCTCCCAGAGAGGCAATTACGGGTATTATTTAGCGGCCGATCAGATGGTCTATAGGATTGGTGATGCAAAATCTGAAAGGGGCATCAGCCCCTTTGCGGCTTTTTTATTCGCTCCTAAAGATCGAAATCAATTTCCCTTCTTCCTAGCAGCTGGCATAGTTTCTTTAGCAGTAGCCTATGGAGCTTACAGCTCCGAGCTCCACAAAATGGAAAGTAAAGCAAAAAAATCTGGGCTCTTGGCTCCTTATGGCCCCCAGCCTCAGACTGCTGAGACGGTGATAGAGCTTAACTACTGGCTCCAAGCAACTAAATGGGTGGCGATCACTCCCGATATACAATACGTCATCAATCCCAAGGGATATGGGACAATACAGAATGCACTGGTCATAGGGCTGCAGCTATTTATCGAAATTTAAGCTCTTAGTCTATCTAGGAGCTCTTTAGCTCCGAAGTCGGGGATAGTTATCTGGACGCCATAAACAACATGTAGAGGATCTTTGCTAGGTGCCCTGCCAAATTTAATAGAGGTAATGCCTTTACTTAGTAAGTTTTCGTGGATCCCTCTCGCTTGGAGTTCTGGAAATATTCCATGGATACAACGCGCTTTGCTATTAAATTTCCAGGAAGTCTCAGGAAATAGCTGCTCAAGTTTTGCTATGATCAGATCTGTTCTCGTATTTATTGCAAAAAATCTGAGTAGGTGCGAGCTGTCACTTAGTGGTAGGAGGTTTTCTTTTATCATTTTTTTCTCTCTTACACATTGAGTAAGTAGCTCTGATTGGCTATTAACAATGGCAAGTTGTGCAAGAATAGGTCCATCATTGATAGATTCAATATCTACTATCCTCATAGAGCTAAGTCCTTCTATAAACCTTGGATCCTGTCTTGCAAGTTCTGAAGGTACTACAACTTTCAAATACGGATCGTAAATAATGCCTTTCATTCGCTCTAAAGTCTCAAAAAAACCTATACGTTCTTTATTGAAGTCTTTCAACTTGGCAGAAGCTTCGGCTTTATCAGCAAAAATAACAACAAATCCATGGTAATAAGGGGAGGCCTCATTACTATCTTTAGTAAGTACTTGGCATCCGAATAATCCTTTTTGAGCTGCAATAAGAGTTGCAAGTATCGAAAGCTCTCCGCAACCGGCTACTTTTTCATTGGTGATAGCTAGTTGAAAAGTTGCGCTGGGAAATTGAAATGGTTTTATTACTGCAGAACTCTGTAACATGGATTTATAAGCAATCCGTGTACATTCAAGCTTATCCATAGTTTCAATATATTCTAAAAAACGCTCTCCATATTTTTCGTAGAGCTGGAGACATCTCTTGGGATTTATACCGAAGATCTCGCTGCAGGGGATAATATCATGAATTGATGTTATCCCTCTTGAATCTAGTTCTCTTGCAACATCTAGTGTTCTTGCAAAGAGGTCACGAGTTCTAGCATCGATCGATGATAGATCTACTCTAGTTTCAGCATATGGGCTCGAAGAGGTTGAAGCTGCGCTTGATGGATATAAGCTGATTGCTGATGCCACTAGTAACTTCCTAATTGGTTAAAGTTGCTCTTTTGGAGCTTGGATTCAGACTAACGACCTAATTTGGCTTCAATCTCCATTATCTCTGCCATAATGGCTGCTGCCCGCTCCGGATCAGTTTCTTCTAGATTTTGTCCTTCGACTAGGGCTGTTAACTCGGCGATCCTTTGAAATATAGGATGAGGGTATGAAGCAGCCGTAGCGGGCATGCTAGAGGCTTGTCTAGCAGGTCTTAAAGCGGGTCCATGAGGCCTTTGAGACTCTTGGATAAGCAAAGCTTCTAAGGCTCCAGCTGCATTAGGAGAAATGGCTCCTGTTTCTTGAGTAGCTCGTACTAATGAGGGTATTACAGGTGCACTTTGCTTATCAATTTGATGTAGTACTACATCAAAGGCTCTGTGTTGTTCTGGGGTGAATTGTCCTATTCGGCGGTCAATTTCCGCGTCTGTCATACCTGGAAAAGCCCTCACTAATGCACCAATTTCATCTTGTTCATTGGCAGGTAGGGGCATAATCCATACAGCCGTACTGTTATGCGAAGGGGGTGTCGCAATAGGAGTTGCAGCTGTAGGTTCGGTAGGTGTTATGATTGCTGTATCTTGGTGTGTTCCAGGCTGTTGCTGAGGAGCCGTAGAATCTCTTCTTACTGGGGCTCTAGGTTCGCTGAATGTGGTGTGGATTGTTCCTGTAAAGCTTGGATCTGTTTTTTCGATCGCTCTAAGGAGATATGCCTTAAACGCTTCTATGTTGTCTACGGTCGTGCGCGTGCCAAGAAAACCGGCGCTGTTATTTTTTACAAGATTGCTAAGAGCTTCTACGTATACTGTTTTAGATCCTAGGAAATCGTGCCTCTCTAAACACGCTAAATTTTGAGCTAGGGTTACCAGCTTTTCAACGCTTGAACTTGCATTATCTAGGATGGTATTGTGTAGAACTTTAGCTACTTTATTAGCAGTGTTTCCTATCTGTCCGGTTAAATTATCTAAGGCCGAAATTTCTCGAATCACTTTTTTTGTTTCACTGCTTGTTAAAAAGCTTAAGGCTTTGAAGTATGTAGTTAACTTAAAGAACTCATAGCCTAATGAGCCGGCAGTAAAATGGGATATTTTTTTGATTGTGGAAGCCTGGCCGCTTAATAGGTCTTTAAGATGTGATGGAGTGACTGTAGTAATTGTTGTAGAGGTCATTTGGGGAAGTGTTTCTGGTGTCGGGGTTGCAACTGCATAGGAGGCTACCGCAAGTGTGTTTTTTAGTTCTGCTGGTGTCATAACTATCCTTTTGTTTGATTTTCTTATTGCAACAATGTTATTTTGGTGGAATTATATTAATTTTCTGCGTTTAAATCAATAATAGAAATTGTTTTTATTAAATCTATTTTACAGCGTTTTTTAGGATTGGCTGTATAATATGAGTGCTCTTGTTATTGAATGTGATGAAATTTTTGTTTTACTGTGATATTAAATTATTTGCTGCGGTTTGCGTCTTTAAAAAAAGAGTTGACTCAGGAACTACTAGATGCCTTAAGGCATCTAGTAGTTCCTATTCCATTTTAGAGAGAATTTCCCTTCTTCTTGGTTCTGCGTTTCCGCCTGGAAGATAAATCCGTGCTTTAAATCTACCTCCACTGTCACATCGCTGCTAGTGGCACTCTGAGAAAGTGAGACGGTAACCCCATGGGTGAGGTACCAGCCTATCTGTAGCGATATTTCATCTGAGCCATCCTTTCCGACTATATTTAGTCGATCAACCCCGATGCTTTTTCTTATCGCTTCTAAAACGTCAGGTCCTCCATTTCCAGACATGGAGACGATCACACTTGCAAGCTGCAAGGCTTGCACTGCAGTGATCTCTGAGATGTCTTTGTTAAAGAGAATGCGCGCTAGAATCGAACTTGTTGGCATATGAGGGATCGATTGGAAGGTAAGTGTCGGCGCGCTTAAAGGGCCCTGCATCACAGCCAGAACTTGCACATCAGACATTTGGAGGGCTCCATTTATCTTTATATAGGCACCAGGTGATGTCTTGTCATTGAAGGTAATTTCTCCCTGGGTCAGAGAAAATTGTTTGCCGGAGAACATAAAATCCCCTTTGAGAAGGGTAAGGCGTCCCTGGCTAGCAACCTGCGCATTTTTACCGGTTAAGTGGATACGTCCTTTCCACTCAGAATTAAGCCCTTTACCTTTTACAAAGACTGTATCGGCAGCTGTTATATTGACGTCGTAGTTAAGGGGATAGGATGTACTGGACTTAAGGCTTGCTCCCTCGAGATGGATAGGCCGATTGATGTAGGTGATATCGAGCTCTGGGACTTGCATAGGAAGGGTTTCTCCTATGTTAATCGTAGCCTTTGGCAGGGTCACATCTCCCTTTATTATGGCGCTGTCTGTATTGCCTATAACTTCTAGATCGCCTGTAAATTCACTGCTGATCATTTCAAAATCTAGCAGTTTTAGTTCCTTGAGTGCTCCGCTTGTGGTAAAGGGGAATTTATCTTTGGGACTTAAATAGAGTTTTCCGATGGCATCAAGTGTCCCTCCCTCTTTACCACTTGAGGAAAACTTTTTCAGGATGAGCTCTTTATTTGCAGCTATCAGTTCTGCATTAATATTCTTAAGGCGGGTCCCAATCACATAATTTTCGTAGGACCCGTTTTGGAGCTCGAGCAAACCCTTAAGCGAAGGATTGTTTAAAGTGCTCGATAGATATAGATGTGCTGTAAGAAGCCCTCGGGGCTTATGGCTGCCGATGTTTATAAAATCAAAGATCGCTTCAAGGGATCCCTCAGCTATGAGTTCTGCCGATACTTTTCTATGAGGATTAAGGGCAATATGAAAAGGGGCCATCCTGAGGTCAATAGGGAGCGTAGCAGTTAAGTCTATGAATTGCTCGTCACTTGCATAGACATGGGAGAAGATTTGCACTTTGTCACCCTCTAGATGCGCTTGTAGAGATCCTTTAGCTTTTACCTTAGTCTCTTTACCTATCTCTTTTAGTTCAGCTTGTTCAAGGCTGAGATTTAGGTAGCCTGATTTTTTTTTCAGGGAAGAGTCTAGCTCTGCGTCAAAGGAAACTCTGCCCAATAGATCTATCCCTGGATTGGCAATGGTTAGAACATCAAGGGGAAGATGCTTAGCTTTTGCAGAAATTTTAGCTTTTGTAGGAGATAGATCTATCTCTAACGCGAGTCTGCCATCTGCTATATCAATCAGGGCATTTTCTAGGCAGAAAGTGTTTTTCTGCATTTTAATAGAGAAGGGACTTTCAATAGAAAAGGGCTTTTGTAAAATTTTTCCAAAAAGAGAATTTACCTCTGCCATCCAAAGATCATTTTTTTTCTGCCAAAATCCAGTAGCGGTAAGCTCCAGGTCTTCTTTCCAGATTCCACGGGCCATGATCTGAAAGGGATGCTCCGCACCATTTTGGCTAGTTGCTATCTGAACTTTTGAGAAGTAGATATTTTTAAAGAGAACATTTTCACAATCCATGGAGAGATTGCCTTCGGGATTTGTCGTTATATTCTGCATTTTTAGATCGAGCAGGCCTTGGCCTATGAGCTTATCGAAGTAGCGGACATTTTTCATAAGAATATGGGCGCGAAGCTCTGGCAAGAGATTGTCCTTTCCTTTGGCAAGGTGGCTTATAAAATGAATTTCTCCCCCCATACTGCCCCCTAGATTGGAATTTTCCGGAAAAATAGATCTAAGGGGACGAAGGGTAGTTGCATGAATAAACAGATCCCCATCAAGAACTTTTTCTTGGGTGTGGTAGGATAGGTCCCCATCAAGGGTCGCTCCCCCGGCGCTTGCTAAGAGATTTCTCAAGATAAGGATATCTTCCTGTTTAGAAATATCACAACTCACTTCAATTTGTAGATCTTCCCTACTAAGGCTCCCTGTAAGGCACCCTTGCCAATCTTCGGTTTTTTCGAGGTGGCATTCTAGCTGCGCTTTAAAATCATGGATGTTATTTATCTGTAGATCAGTGGATTTTATCGAAGCCAAGGTATTTGAAGGGGACCAGGTAAGAGTTCCCTCAGCACTTCCCTTTATCGCCAGGGCTTGCTTCCCTGGAAGTAAAGACAGATCCTTAAGGGTAAAGGCCGAAGAAAGGGAGGTAATATTATGATCCTTATCCAAGGAAAAGCTTGAGAGCGCCTCCACAGAAGGGCTCGTAGTTGTTATACTTTCGCAGGAAAGGGAGAGATCCGGATACAGCAGAAAGGAGCCATCAGCTGTCCAGGGCCCAGAAAGAATCGGAAGCCTAGTCACATCGATGTGACTTACTTTTGTCGATAAGATGACTTTTAAGGGGTCTTGACTTAATGGCTCCTGCAGCACCAAGCTGTTCCAGGTAAGCCAGCTTCCCTTAAGAGACGCATTAAGGTCAAAGGAGCTGTTACGAGTAAGGGGGAAAGGAGCTCCGGTAAGGGTTAAAGACGGAATATGCAACTCAATATCTGCCTGAAAATAGTTTTTTCTTTCACGACCTTCGAGGTAAACTTTAGCATAGCTGGTTAAAGGATCAAGCCCTCTAAGCTCTAGCCCGAGGGAAATATCTTTTAGATCTTTCTTAACAGCTGCATTGCCTCTTAAGGAAAAAGAGATCCTTTCTTGATTTGCCGTGTTATTTACTGTAACACTCTCCACTTGCAGGTTTTTTATAGCAAATGAGAAGGGGAGTTTTGGTATATCCAGGGAAAAATCGCGCCTGTCTGTAATAGACTGTACGGAGATCTCCTTATCAGAAAAGGTGTAACTTGCTCCCTCTGCATGTAAATAACTTATCGAGAGCTTATTCTGTAGTAGGGGAATCAAGCCAATGCGTAAAGATACCTTTTCGAGTGTAAAATCTGATCCATTTTTAAGTCCTATGTAGAGCTCATCGATTTTCCATGTAAGGGGAGGCAATCCTTGGATATGGCCGATATGTAGAAATATTCCCTGCTCTTTAGCCTTTTGCTCA
>JAPLSW010000029.1 GCA_026398435.1 Chlamydiota bacterium
ACTGTAACTATCGATCTCAATACGTGTTCCCTTGGTAACAACATGGTGAATATGCGCTGTGTCAAGTGTGGGATCGAAATCACTCCCCTTAGACTCTTGCACGCAGTGCTCCGGCCAGAGCATTTGCATCGACCCTGAAACCTCAATGGTATCCCCGATTTTTTTTCCGGGATGGCTTGAGACAAAACTCACATGACCTTTGGGATGAAAGTCCTTAGTTGCGACAACTAGAGGAAAAACTCTCATAAGCCGATTGATCTTCGGAATAATGAGATCAGCATCTGGTACAGATAGGGCCCCTCCCGGCATGAAGTCTCTTTGCATATCTATAATGAGTAAAGCGCTTGTCATGGAGAAACCTTGTTTTTTATCTCTTTGATAAGATCTAGCTTCCTTGTAAAAACTGTCCTTTCTAGCCCAACAAAATAGGGCTGGGGATTTAAAAAGCGGCGTGTCCCGTGAGGAACCTGGTCTAGCTCTGCAAGAGCTAGATCTCTTATCTCATCTAAGGGAGGAAACTGGTACACTACCTTGCCCCCTCTAACAACGGGTACGAGCAGGTCCTTGTAGCTCCACTTGGATTGAACCTCTTTCTCATTACTTGGATCAAAGGGATCTAAAAAGCTCTTAACTTCAGTAGATTTTTGTATATCGTACACTGCATCACATAAATACCCTTGCTCAGAGGTAAAACGCCTGACCTGCAAGAGTCCGGGGTTTGTGACCTTAGCCCACTGCTCAGAGATTTTGATCTTATCCTGCCAATTGCCCTCATCATCTTGTAAGGAAGAGAGTTTATATACCCCGTCTAAAGCGGGCTGCTCTTTGCCGGTTACTAGATTTGTTCCAACGCCCCAGATATTAACTTTTGCCCCTTGGGCTTTAAGGTCACGGATGACAAATTCATCGAGCTCATTACTCGCCATAATTTTAGCTTCAGGAAACCCTGCCTCATCAAGTATAGTTCGTACTTCTATACTTAAGCGGGAAAGATCGCCGGAATCGAGCCTCACCCCGATCATTTCCTTGCCTTGCGCTCTTAGGTCTTTAGCGACTTTAATCGCATTTTTGACACCTGATATCGTGTTATATGTATCGATTAAAAAAATGCAACTATTTGGCAGCGCCTCAGAAAATGCATAAAAAGAAGTAAGCTCATCATCAAATGCCATGATCCAGCTATGTGCGTGGGTGCCTGCAACGGGAATACCGTATAATTTGCCAGCAAGTGTATTGGAGGTAGAGTGGCAACCACCGATATAAGCCGCTCGGCTTGCAGAGATCGCTCCATCCATCCCTTGCGCTCTCCTGAGCCCAAATTCGGCAACGGGATCTTTACGAGCCGCCCAGCACACTCTCGAGGCTTTTGTCGCAATAAGGGTTTGAAAGTTGATAATATTTAATAGAACACTCTCAATAATTTGGGCCTGCAAGATAGGACCTGTAACGCGGATTAAAGGCTCATAAGGAAAGCAGATAGTACCTTCCGGCATCGCATCGATATCGCAAGAAAAAGAAAAATCCTTAAGATATACCAAAAACGCTTCTTCGAATAAGGGAGACCCCAAAGGATCTTTAAGAGTTCTCAAGTAGGCTATATCACTTTCATCAAACTGGAAATTTTCTAAATACTCGATAAAGGTTTGCAGGCCAGCCGCTATTGCATATTCCCCATGAAAAGGCTTCCTTCTAAAGGATAGATAAAAGCTTGCCTTTCTATCAGCCATCCCCTTTTTCCAATAGCCATAAGCCATCGTTAATTCATATAAATCGGTGAGAAGGGTCATCGATGCCGAGTAAATACTTTTTGAAAAAGGAGCTTGCTTCATGAATTAATGCCTTGTATATGGGGAATATAAAGAAAAAAATATTTACTATGGTTCTCATGCAAAAACCATTTATCCTATTAAAACAGGCTATTTAGTATACTGCTTTGGATTCTTATAAGGAACTTTAAGTCTATGCAATTTTTTAAAAAATGCCTACTTACCGGAGCCCTCTTTGTGGCTTTCTGCGCTTTGCCTTGCTACAGTTTTACTTTAGGCGATAAATTAAAAAAAGCAGAAAAAGGGGATTACGTGGTTACCGAGCAGAATAAAAACTATTCTATTCTGACCGTACGATCCATCGATAAGGGAATTGCTATTTTCGAAGAAATTTCAGCCCCAGTATCTGTCATATCCCAAGACACCTCCTGGAAAAAATGGGCATCCGATGGAGCCCCGGGCCACACCTCTTGGATCCTATTTGAAATAGATCTGGATAATCACTCCCTTATAGAATCGTATTCCTTCACAAAGAAGGGATGGCTATATCTCGATGATTCCCAAAATTTCTTAAGCCGCCTTTTGGGCCTCTCCTTAAATAAAGTACCGGAAGAGCAAAGAAAAAAAACAGGCCCTTCGCCCTCTGGAGATGAGCTCGATCGGAGAAAAATCTGGAATCCCACAGTTAAAATCGAAGGGATTAAAACTAAAGCCGACTGCGATGTATGGAAAGCGCGCTGGCCTAAAGATGACTCGATCCTCTCCTCTTGTGATTTGATCCTTTATTTCTCGAAAAAACAGGATAATTTCGGATTTCCTCTTTGGATTGAAGCAACCAATGGCCACTATACTCACTCGGTAAAAACAATTGACTCAGGAAAGGAGCTCACCTCCTCTTTAACAAGCAACCTGCCACGCAGACAACCCTCTTTTGTGCAGATCAAAAAAACAGACCAGCAAGTAAGATTTACGATTAAATCCCCGGCCTACTATAAAAAATTCGAGCTCTTTGCCTTTGATATCACAAAGCCCTACGAAAATATCGGCCCTATCCCCTTCATTCTTACTAAAGCCACCGAAAAAGAAACCCTTTACCTCGATGTAACAGATAAAACACTCTCCACTTTTTTCAAAACTGGCTCTCGTTATAAGTGGCTGCTTAAACCGGAAAATTCCAGTATTCACTACGTAGAATCTGAAGATTTTTTTCTATGGCCCACGGTCGCTTCCAAATGAAAGAAAAAAACTATTTTGCAGATACAGCTTCGGTAAAAAGCATTACCATTAAGGGTTACGAGGTATTTTTCGAGCCTCTAGACAACCCTTACCCATCAGCCATTCCTAAAAATCTGAAAAAGACCTATCTCGCTCTTCTTGAAGAGGCTCAAGTATCCCCTAAGGGATGTCTTGAAAAAGTCCTCTCTTTAAAAAATCAGGTGCCTGCAAGTCCAGAGGTAGACAACCTTCTTACCTATCTCTATATACAACACAGAAAACTCCCTAAAGCAGAACAGCTCATCGAAGAAGGATACAAAAACTATCCTAACTATTTTTTTGCAAAGATCAACTACGCAGACCAGCTCCTTAGAAAAAAACAGTACCGCAAGGTCTCTGAAATCTTTCCCTCAGATGAGCTAAAAGACAGCAGCTCCCAAAGAACGCAGTATCACGTCACAGAATACAGAAGCTTTATGGTTCTTAAGAGCCACTACTATTTGGCCCTTGGCCAAAGGTCTAAAGCCCTCGAATTCTACCAAAATGCCCACCTCGCAGATCCGGCCCATACGACGGTTATGGCGCTAGAAAAAGTCCTTTTTAAGAGGTTGTTTTTCAAAAAAATAATTAACAAAATCACAAAAATCGCTAAAAAACAACCTTAGAATCAAACAGAACGCCTTCGCTTTCGTCAATTAACCCCCAATTAAATATTCAATTTGAATTAAAATAAAAATTTATTATTTAATATTAATAAATAATCAGATATAATATACTGATAAAACCGCAATTAAATCATTAAGAAGAGAATCTCATGTCAGTTAGATTAGCTCCAATTGTACAAGCAATTAACCAAATACTGGGAGGCCCCTTTCAGCGTTGGACGGAGCCGTACCTCAAAACTTAACAGCCGCTGCAGCTATACTACAGGATCAGTTCGATGAGATAAGTAGCGTCTAACACGATCTTTAAAGATTAAATCAATTAGTTTATAAAAGTTACAGAAAATATTAAATTAATAAATAATAAGGAGAATACCAATGTCAATTAGACTAAACACCATTATGCAGCCAATTATGGCTAGACCTATACCTGGCGATAATGACCCTTTTTCCCTTCTTATGGAAGGCATGGATACTGGAAGAATAAATTCTGTACACGAGGGAGCTCGTGGGGCAACTATCGCACAAAGAGGGGAAGCTATAGAAACCCATCGGCTTGTTACAAGAACTTGGGAGCAGATTCGAGAAATACAGCCTACAATCAGTCAAATCATCGATACAACTAAAAGATATGCTGATGAACAAGCTCGAGATGTAAAAGGTACTAGGGGTATTTTTAACGGAGCAACTGTAGTAGCTCTTACCTTATTTGGTTATACGTCCGCATGTCCCCTGCTGTCTGCAAAATGTGCATCAGGACTTGTAGAAGATGGGCTAGTAACCGATGAAAGCGCAATTGTCCCATTATCGCTATTAATGGCTACAGCGGGAGTTGTGACAGCAACTGGCCTTCAGGTTATTAAGAATGTACTTTATCCCGATCATCAAGCTGAAGATAGAGCCACACTAACTCGTCTTTGGACAGAGCTGGATGGAGTGGTACCTGCAAATCTTATAACAGCCGGAAATAAGCTCAAAAGCAGATTAATGGCATACACTCTCGTATTAGCGCTCACTGGAGCCAGAACAGCTCCTCAAGACTCCTTTTAATTTAGTCTAAAAGTTTTCTTTTCCCGCTTTCTTGAGCAAAAAAGAAAGCGGGATTTACTACCCATCTTAAAATTCACCATACCTCTGTAATTGGCTCTATACGAGTTCCCTCCCTAAAAAATTCCGTGAAAAAAAATAACTGTTACAGATATATTTTATGGATCGCTGACTATTCAATATTTAAGAAAAGAGACTACGGATGTCCACAAGACTCGCTTCAATTTTTCAATATAGTATCCCTTATGTTGATGCCTCTAGTGAACCTCAACCTATCCATGAAGGAGCATTTGTCACTACCCCGGCAATTAGAGCCGAAGATCTGGAAATACAAAGGATTTTTAGGGAGTTTCAAGAGGTTCTCCCTATAATCACAAAAATCATCGATACTACGGGTGAAATGGTACAAGAGCTAGATAGAGTAAAAGCTTGGAGGACCGATTTAAACTTGTTGACTTCAGCCACGGCTGGTTTATTTATAGGAGCTGCCAAGTGCTGCTTTTCCCCACAATGTGCATCAAATGCAGGAATCGAAGAGGCCGATCGCACGCCAAGAGCTGAACTTTTAACAGCCGTTGGAATAGTGGCCGCAGCAAGCCTTCAGTTTATTAAAATTGCATTCTTTTCTCTTGATCAATCTAAACCTAGAGCCACACTAAGACGTCTGTGGACGGAGTTGGATGGAGCCGTACCCGAAAATCTGATAATGGCAAGTTATAAATTAGATTTTCAAAGGCTCAACGCAAGAGAAAGACTCAGTAGTGTGAAAAATAGAATAGATCCTTAAGGTGGCGATTAATCTAGACTAAAAGTCTTTTCCTCTCGATTTCTTGGGCAAAAAAGAAAGCGAGATTTTCGCCCCCTTCTAAAAATCCACCTTACCTCTTTGAAATCTCTATACAATTTCTTGCTAGGATTGAGCAAAATCCGTAGAGTAATGGCAATTTTTACTAATCAAAGATTTAACTATGAGAAACCCTTTTTCTTCCGATACATATAGCCTAAAAAAAAGCACTACGATCCTGCGCCAAACATTCCATGCTTTTTCTAAAAAAAGAGGCAAACTCCCCCTCACGACAAAGGAACTAATAGAAACAAACCTTTCACTTTTGCAAGAGCAGATCCTTAAAAAAGATAAACAAAAAGCTACACCCCTTGCAAAACAGGCAGAATCTCTCTCAGACGCTCACCTTAAGAAAAACCAATTCGAAAAGATCCGGGATGGATCTGTAGTCCTGGTTATGGCTTTATGCGCGGCCATTGTCATCCGTCAGGCTTGGTTTGAGCTATATGAGATTCCCACAGGTTCTATGAGACCCACTCTTAAAGAGAAAGACAGGCTCTTTGTCTCTAAAACCAATTTTGGTATCAACATACCCCTAACGACAAGCCACCTCCTTTTTGACCCAAATCTTGCAGAAAGAAACGGTATCTTTGTCTTTACAGGTGCGAATATGGATATTCGCGATGTCGATACAACCTACTTCTATATTTTTCCCGGCAAAAAGCAGTATATCAAACGGATGATGGGCCTTCCCGGTGACTCTCTGTATTTTTACGGGGGACAAATTTATGGGATGGATAGTAAAGGTAATGACATCACTTCCCGACTCCAACCTAAAGGCCTTGAAAAGATAGAACACATCCCTTTCATTTATTTTGAAGGGAAAACGATGGTATCGCAACAAACTTCTAGTGGAATGTCCTCTTCTGTTACTTTCTACCAAATGAATGAACCGGTTGCCCGCCTTTCTCTAAATAATCAAAACCAGGTCAAGGGAGAGATGCTGAGTCTCTGCGCGAGCCCAAACAGCTGCCAGCCTCCCGTTAAAGACTATTCTGATCTATGGGGATTTAAGAACTTTGGTATGGCTAGAATTTTGACTCAGGAAGAAGCGAAGCTTCTTAGTGATGAAATCCTCGATCCCATCGACCAAAGTCCTTATTACCTAGAGATCAAGCACCACCCTTCCTTACAATCTGCAAAACTTTCTCGCGATGAAAGAGGAAGGCTCAGACCCATTTTAGGCTTGAGCTCTTCACTTCTAGCCATAAATGAAACTCACCTAAGAACTATATTTAACAATTTGTATACAGCGCGATTCCATGTAAAAAATGGCTTTGCCTACAGATATGGAGCATCACCCCATCAAATAGGAAAAGGCTCCTTTCTACCAAGACTTGCCGGTGTTCCAGATGGAACCTATGAGTTCTATTACGGAAAAGCCTACGAAGTACTTTGGCAGGGTATTACCAAAGAGCTGCCTCCCTCTCACCCTCTTTACACCTACTCCCCAGAAAGGGTCCAGCTGCTCTATAACCTTGGCATTGAGTTTGACACACGCTTTTCTCCACAGACGCGCTTTAACCCCAGTCCCTCACGCTATACCTATTTTAAAAACGAAGAGCTTTATTTGATGAGCGCGCCGATCTTTACAAAAGAAGATCCCCTACTAGAAAGCTTCCTAGCAAGAGAAAAGCAAAAGCAGCAAATGCAAAATCTTCAATATCCTTATCTGCCTTTTGAGGATAATGGGGCTCCCCTTCTTGCAGATGGATCTCTCAACAAAGATCTCATCACCCAAAATGGGATTACCATCCCCCAAAAAATGTATTTAGCACTTGGAGACAACCACGCCATGAGCGCCGATAGCCGTGACTTTGGATTTGTTCCAGAGGACAACTTAAGAGGAGCTCCCGACTGGATCTTCTGGCCTTACGGACCTAGATGGGGATATCCAGACCAACCGACTTACTCCTTTTTCAATCTTCCACGAACTGTGGTCTGGGGAGTATTAGCTATAGGATTTGGGTTTTACTACGTAAGATTTAGACGGAAAAATAAACTTCCCCTTCCTATATCCAAGAAGGATAACAAGCCTTAAAAAATTAATGGGCTGCAAAATTAGAAATTTTTGAAAGAAAAAGGCCGACTCAAAAGTCGGCCTTTTTTAATCTATACTGGGTAAATGCGCAGAGAAAGCACAGCTGCTTCTCCATTAAGATCTACCTCTACACCATCAAGTTCCTCTAGGAACTCAACATGCAAAGCTAGTACTTCATGACAGATATATTCCTTATGCTTTTCAAAGCTCTCTTTAACTCGAGGGCTTGTTTTTACGTGGAGAGAAATCCGGTCCGCCACAGCATATCCATCTTCCCGTCTCATCGTGTTAACCTTATTGATAAGCTCACGAGCCAGCCCTTCGAGGAGTAAATCTTCAGTAAGCGCTGTATCTAAAACAACAGTAATATCTTGGGAAGAAAGGGCAATTACTCCGTCTAATACCTTTCTTTCTACAGCCACATCTTCAGGGGTAATCTCAATCTTCTCCCCTTCCACTTCTATAATGACATTTTCTGCAGAAAGAAGTTTTGAAAGCTCAGATCTACTAAGAGAACCAATTCTTTTCTGTACTCCATTCATCAGCTTACCGACTTTCTTGCCAAGTAACCGGAAATTAGGCTTTGCAACAAGCTCGACAAACGCTGTCTCTTCCGCATGGAAAACCACATCTTTTACGTTGAGCTCATCGGCTATAAGATTTTTTTGTCTTTGCAGCGCAGAAAGGATCTCTGGATCCGCTGAAACCACATGGGCTTTGGGTAGAGGCTGGCGTACTTTGAGCTTATGTTCTTTTCTTAACGCATGACCCGAGCTTACTACCACTTGAACCGCTGCCATCTCTTGCTCGAGCGATTCATTTCTACGCGCTCCATCATAGATAGGAAATTCACATAGATGGACAGAAAGAGGATCTTTTTGGGAGCGGAGCTCTTGATAGATCGCATCGCTTAAAAAAGGGATAAAGGGAGCTGCGATCTTGGAGAGCTCCATTAGAACTGTATGGAGCGTCTCAAACGCTTGTCTTCTATCCAGAGAGTCTTCTTCAGACCAAAATCTCGATCTGCTACGTCTGATGTACCAATTCGTCATCTGATCGATAAAACCAACAAAGGGTTCTACTGCCCGGCTTAAGTCATACCCGTCCATGGCATCAGTGACTTCCTTTACCAGCTTTTGTAGCTGTGACAGGATCCACTTATCGATGTCAGCTACAGGAGCTGAAGATTTCTCACTACTTGGATTCCAGTTATAAATCTTGGCATAGGTAGAAAAGAAGACAAAACTATTCCATAGAGGGATCAGCGCTTGCCTTACTACTAGTTCCACCCCTTTTTCTGAAAAGCGAAGGTCGTCTGCTTGAACAGCTGGACTACTTAACAAGTAGAGACGAATTGCATCGGCTCCATACTGGTTGATAACGATCTCAGGCTCTGGATAGTTCTTTAAGCGCTTGGACATCTTAGTACCATCTTCCGCTAAGATGATTCCATTAACGATCACATTTTTAAAAGCTGGAGTATCAAATAAAGCCGCTGATAGCACAGTGAGTGTATAGAACCAGCCTCTTGTCTGATCAAGCCCTTCTGCGATGAAATCGGCAGGGAAGGCGTTCATCGTAGATTCCTTGTTTTCAAAAGGAAAATGATTCTGCGCATACGGCATGGAGCCAGATTCAAACCAGCAGTCAAATACTTCCGGGATCCTCTTGAACATTTTTCCCTTATGCTCAAAGGTAAGTCCATCGATAAAGTGGCGATGGATGTCGTCTATCTTCTGGCCTACTTTTTCTTCCAAGTCTTTGACACTAGAAATGACAAGCAATTCCCCATCATCACTTTTCCAGATAGGTATTGGGGTACCCCAATACCTATTACGAGATACAGCCCAGTCTCTTGCATTTTCTAGCCACTTGCCAAAGCGACCGTGCTTGATGTGCTGTGGCGTCCAATGGATTTGCTCGTTTGCCTTTAGCATCTTGTCTTTTACCTTTTCTACCGCGATAAACCAGGTTCTTACCGCTTTATAGATAAGTGGAGTATCAGAGCGCCAGCAAAAGGGATATCTGTGGTGTATTTGGGTATGATGAAAAACGCGCCCTTCCCCTTTAAGATGTTTGATAATTTCTTTATCTGCATCTTTGACATAGAGACCTTCGTAGTCTGCTACATCTTTTGTAAATTTACCATTATGGTCTACGGGGCAAACAAGCTCTATTCCTTCTCTAAGGCATGCATAAAAGTCTACCTCACCAAAGGCGGGAGCTGAGTGGACAAGACCTGTTCCCTCTTCGCTCGAGATACTTTCTTCCGCGATGATGCGGAAGGCATTATCTCTTGCTCTTTTAGCAAAATAGGGGAAAAGAGGTTTATATTTTCTATTAAGAAGCTTGTCACCGGTAAATGTAGAAACGATCTCATACTCTTCAGGATTTTTAAAATACACACCAAGACGGTCTTTACCGATGATGTAGAACTGTCCCGTTTTCTTATCCTTGATCTTGATGTATTCCATCTCTTTTTTGACCATGATCGCAAGGTTGGATGGCAAAGTCCAAGGAGTAGTGGTCCACACAAGCAGGGATACATTGGGTTCATCATCTAACGGAAAAGTCACAGTAAGAGATGGGTCATCTACATCTTTATAATTTAAATTGGCTTCAAAGTTAGAAAGGGGTGTTCCAAGCTTTGCAGAAAAGGGCATCACTTTAAATCCTTCGTAGACAAGACCCTTTTCATAAAGCTGTCCAAATACCCACCAGACCGATTCCATGAAGTTTTTATCCATGGTACGATACGTATCTTCAAAAGAAACCCATCTTCCCATGCGGGTTACGGTTCTTTCCCATTCTTTGGTATAGCGCAGAACGATTGATCTACACTCTTCATTGAACTTAGCAATACCAAAAGACTCGATAGCCGCAGCCCCTGAGAGCTCTTTAGCTTTTTCGATTTCATTTTCTACAGGAAGGCCATGGCAGTCCCAACCAAAACGCCTTGGCACCTGAAAGCCTTTCATCGTTTTGTATCTAGGAACCACATCTTTGATTGTACCCGCTAAGATATGACCATAATGGGGAAGCCCCGTTGCAAAGGGTGGTCCGTCATAAAAAGAAAATAAGGGAGCATCCTTCCTTTGCTGCACACTCTCTTTAAAGATATGCTTTAGTTTCCAGAGCTCTAAGATTCTTTCTTCTCTCTGAGGAAACGTTTCATCTGATCGTATTTCAAACATAGCGGACATCCCATTTCTATAAAGTTTAGTGGTAAATTCTACTGATGCCGCCCTATAGTCTCAAGGAGTTAATGAGTCTATTTCAAAAGAAAATGCTAGGCTCCCACTATTCTCTAACATCCTCAGACTGACCATTTTACTAGTTAACAGCCCAGATAGCTAATGTCACAATTGCAAGTTACTTGCTGTAAGAGCTTTACTTAAGACCCCTCTTTTGATACCCTAAGGAGTATAAACATATTCAAATATGTGATATAATCATTTACGGGGGTGTAATGGTATCGACTTGGAAGTAAAGTAATAGTGGCATGCGGAGGACGTCGGTTGGCCTCCTTAATCATCCGATAAACTAATAATTGCAGAAGAAGAATCTTACGCAATGGCAGCTTAAGGCCTAACGGTTTTAAGTCGCTCGATAACCTAGGGCCTGATCAGGAGCTTTAGAACTTATCGTCATTAACCCTGATGTGAACTAGCTAATTTAAGACTTTTTGGGGCTAAGTTCGAGACAAAAAAAGACAAATGAGCCCCCTGTGTGGCGTCTTCCATCAAGGCTCATTAACTAGAAGGCGATAAGCATGTAGTCATTATTATGGAATTTGCTAAGCACGAGAGTTCGATTCTCTCCACCTCCAAAAAGCCAAAAGGTCGGGTCAAAAACCCGGCCTTTTTTATTTCTGAGATCTGATCAAAAAATATAGGCTGGACAAATCTATCTAAATTTCATGGGTAAGAACCATATAGGGTGGATCTGATAAGTATTTTTCAAAAATGGCATTCGCTTCAAAGTGCTTCGGATGTTCCATAAAAACATCTAATGCATGTTTATCCTTAAACTGAATTTCCACACCTATACTGATTATATTTTCTGGGACATATTTACTATCATTTCGAAACAACTGATAGCTAATAATACCTGGTATCTCGTTCATAAGAGCCCGTGTTTTTTCGAGAAGAGCCAAATAATCCAAAGAACTTTTTGTAAAATGTATGATGACGATGTGTCTTATCATAAGATTCCTTTTTGTAACTTCAGATTCATTTTTCTAGAGGATGAGCCTGCGTCTTTGCTCTAAGCTCTTCTAGTAATAGTATATCTTCAGCATCAGCCATAATCTTCGCTTCTTCTCGCCGTTTCACATCAAATTCTTCGTACCGTTCTAAAGCCAATTTTTCGGCAACTTGAGAGGAAATCTTACCCGCATGATCGAGAAGATCCTTCTCGTTAAAAGCTAAAAAAGCATCTAATTTTTGTTCCCATTCTGCCATGGTCATCGTTTTCCGACGCTTGGCTTGATTTTCTGCATAGTCGAGATACATGATGACAATCTGATTCAATTCCTCAATTTCTGATTGATCAAGATAGTTTTTTGCAATCGTCACATCCTGCTGTCGAACTCGACTTCTTTTCCAATTTTTAAGCCCCATATTTGGCAGCTCTGGATTTGCACGCTCAACGATGAGTTCAGCTGCAGTACAATGCGTTGTCGCCCAAAGCATCTTGTTTTGGACTTTCTTGAAAAAAAGTTGAGCTTGGTCTCCCTTAGGATCGTAATCGATCGCTGTAGCATAAATATCACGAACCTTCTGATAAAAACGTTTTTCTGATGCACGAATCTCACGAATACGTTCAAGCCACTCATCGAAATAATCCCAAGGTTTTGGTTCTTTTAAGCGAGCATCATCCATCAAGAAACCCTTTATAAGGTATTCCTGTAGATGAGTTGTAGCCCACTTTCGAAATTGAGTGCCTCGAGAAGAACGAACACGATATCCTATAGCAAGAATCATATTAAGATTATACAGTTTGACCTCTCTCTGGACGCTTCTTTCTCCCTCAGTTTGAACTAGTAAGTAATCCTTACTAGTTGCTCCCAGGTCAACTTCCCCTTCTTCACAAACCCCTTGTATATGAAGAGTTATATTTTGCGGTGTAGTTTGAAAAAGATCTGCAATTTCTGTTCGAGTCAACCAAACAGTCCCCTCTTCAGCCCGTAGCTGTATTACTGCACTTCCATCTTCGGCAGTATAGAGTATGATTTCTCCATTTCCCATATGATTAGCCCTCGAGATGCTCTATTAGAAAGAACATGTTATAAGGAATTTTGAATCTTTCCCACCGAAAAGTTCTGAATGCGTCTCTCCACCTCCAAAACACAAGCCCGGGGATTTCCCGGGTTTTTTTCTGAGTGGCAACTATTCGAAATTACCGAATAGTTCAAATTGACAAATTGAAGTCAGTGATACTCCATTTGCTTCGACTTCTCTTTAAGAGCTTCAAGCAAAGCAACATCCTCAGCATCAGCAATCCGTCTTTCTTCCTGTTTACGAACCTGGTCAAACTCAGCATACCGATCTAAAGCTTGCCTCTCGGCCACTTGAGCAGAAACTTTCCCCTCATGATTGAGAAGATCTTTTTCGTTGAACAAAAGAAATGAATCCAATTTCTGCTCCCATCCGAAGCAGTTGTCAAGTGTTCCTTGACAACTGCTTCTTCTAGCTCTTTTTCAGCTAGGATGTTCTTAATATATAAGCTGATGTTCTGCTTGGTAGTTTGAAAAAGCTCAGTTATTTGTAGTTGAGTAAGCCAAACAGTCCCTAGCTCTGCGTGCAATCGAACTGTCGTGCTACCATCTTCTGCTGTATAAAGTACAAATTCTCCGTTTTCCATATGATTGGCTCTTTAAGTTCTTTACAGGAAGAAATATGTTATAAGGGATTTCACATTTTTCCCAGTCAGAAGTTCTGCAATAGAATCTCTCCTCCTCCAAAAATGAAAGCTGGAGAACCTCGGGGCTTTCTTTACTGGATGTTACAAAATACAGAGAGAACCTCTACTGCTCTTTTGAAGGGTTTCCTTTTTTGACCATAATGTAATCTGTGTCAAACGTAGAAATCGCAAAAATGCTAAATTCGAAGCTCTCTATGAGATTACTTTTAGATACACATGCCTTTCTAAAAATGCGCTCTTTAAAAGTTAATTCCAAAAGTTTCATATAAATTAAAGAATAAATGTAGTATTTATTAATTAAACAATGAAAATTCATAATTTTGAGGTATAAAGCATGGTCAAACCAATAAAACCAGATGCCCCCCCCCCCCTACAAGCGGCAATACCCCTAATCCTACAACGTCTCGATCTTTATTAGGAACAATCTATCGTGTGATATCAATTATTATTTTTCCAATTGGCATTATTGAACTTGTCGTAAGAGCTGCTCGTAGTCGATTTAGCGCTAATAATAACCAAAGAACAATCCCAACTAATCCATTAGCTGAGCATTTAATAACTGATAGGAACGGCACCACGCCTACTCATTCTGAACAAGCTACTCAACATGCAGCACTTGTACTTTCACCGCCTCCACAGCCTGGAATCCCCCCAAAGGTACAGGCTGCTATTGATAAAACTGATTCTGAACTAGCTACTCAACATGCAGCACTTGTACTTTCACAGCCTCAAAGGGTACAGGCCTCTGTTGATAAATTTGACATTGACCGAAACTCCTTTAGCTCTTGTCCAGAAGATATTAAAAGAGACGTAGCGCTTGCACTTGCTCGTCATGATCCATCTCATTTTCCACAATATCTTGCTGAATTCAAAGGGGATAGGGAGGTAATACGTATTCTGTCTAAGGGGAACTCCTTAGCTATTAATTTTGCTAGCAAGGAGCTGAAAAATGACAAGGTTTTTGTAATTTCTCTTTTAGACCAAGCTTGTCCCAATTTAATCGAAGGTTTTCCCGAGCGAGCACGGAATATATTTTGTTATGCAGGAAAAACGCTTCTACAAGATGAGGAGTTTGTGCGTTTGGCTATGTCAAAGTATAATATTACTGAAACGGAAGTTTTTTTAGGCGGGGCCAAGATGCCCAGAAATCCTTGAAAGACAGTCTTTAATATCTGGATTTCAACAATATCCTTTGGTAGATGATTTGGGATGCTTGGAGAGCTCTTGAAGTTTTTTTTACAATCGGGCTGCTTTGTAACCTGAAATCCACCCTACTTTGTAACTAGGTCTTGCTTGGGAGCTCTATTCTTCAGGTCTTTTGAAATTTAACTCTGTGTTTTTGTCACAGCTGTTAGTATGTGACCATACTAACTAGAATACTTCACTTTTGTTAGAGTTAACATTTCTTCCTCAAAAGGTCAAAAAGCAGAAAAACCAAACAGAAAATCAACATAACCTGCTTTTAACTAGGGTATTAAAATCGATCTAGTTACAAACTTTTTGGGAATTAAGGATGCAAGCCCAAGTCCAACAGCATGGTTATAGAAATGACCACCCAGAGGGAATTTGTATTTCAAAGTAAGCTCAGTTTTTAGATTGTGTTCCCAATAGCCTTCAACTATACTTTCGTATTATGGACAAAAAACCCCTTCCTATCGGAATCAGCGATTTCAAACAAATTATAGAAGGCGGCTATGCCTACGCTGATAAAACTCTTTTTATACAAGAATTTCTCGAAAAAGGAACAAGCGTTGCCCTTATCCCGCGCCCTCGTCGCTTTGGCAAAACACTCAACTTATCCATGCTCCGTTACTTCTTTGAAAAAGGGCAAGAATCAGCTGACCATCTCTTTGAAAATTTAAGCATTTGGAAAAATAAAAAATATAGAGATATGCAGGGGAAGTTCCCTGTGATCTTTCTAACCTTTAAAGATATCAAACACCCTTCTTGGGAAAAAACTTTCGAGCACTTCACCATCATCCTGGCAGAAGAATTTCAAAGGCATAGATACCTACTTGAGGCCCCCCTTCTCACTCCTGAAGAAAAAGACGACTATCTTAAGATCATGCGTAAAGAAGCCAGCCAAATCCTCTGCGAACAAGGCCTTCGCTTACTCTCCAAATGGCTCTTCCAGTACCACAAAACTAAAGTCATCATTCTTATCGATGAGTACGATGCCCCAGCTCACGCCGCTTTTTTAGGCGATTATTACGAATACCTTATTAATTTTCTTCGCAACCTTCTCTCCGGAGGATTAAAGGACAACCTCTATCTAGAGCGAGGAGCATTAACTGGGATCCTTCGCATTGCAAAAGAAAGCATCTTCTCTGGAATGAACAACATCACCACGTTTTCTCTACAAAATGAAGAATTTCAAGACAAATTCGGGCTACTGGAATCAGAGGTCAAAGAACTATTAACAACTTATGGTCTGATAGATAAATTTTCTGAAATCACCGAGTGGTATAATGGTTATCACATCGGTCTTTGCAAACAAATTTATAATCCATGGTCTGTTCTTAATTGCATCGCCAAAAAAGGGCTGATCTCCCCCTACTGGATCAATACAAGTGAAAATGCCCTCATGAAACAGTTAATTACTCAAGGAACGGGGGAACTAAAAACAGATATAGAGATTCTTTTACAAGGGGGCTTTATTGAGAAAAAAATTGAGGAAGGCTTCGTTTTTACAGACTTAAATGAAAAACCAAGCGCTATCTGGTCTCTTCTCCTTTACAGTGGCTATTTGACGGCTGAGTCACCCTCCTCCTATGGGAAGCCCTCTCAACTACGCATCCCTAATAGGGAAGTAAATGAATTATATAATTCCACCGTTCTTGACTGGTTTGAAAGAAGTATCAATGAACAAAAATATCGAATACTCCTTAGTTCCCTTATTAACGGAGACGTTGATTCTTTCTCCCAGTTATTTCAAGAATTTGTCATATCATCAGCGAGCATGTTTGACATCTCAGGAAATGAACCCGAAAAAATCTATCATGCTTTTATTCTTGGAATGCTCGTCGGCCTTAAAGACCAATATGAAGTAAAATCCAATCGCGAAAGTGGGCTCGGCAGGTATGATGTGATGCTTATTCCCAAAAATAAAGAAGCTTTGGGAATTATTATGGAGTTTAAAAAAATAAGTCCCTTTAAAAAAATGGACTTGGTAAATGCCGCAAATGCCGCACTTCAACAAATTGAAGAAAAGCACTATTCTCAAGAATTATTAGACCGAGGCATCAAGCGTATTCTGTATCTTGCATTTGCATTCGAAGGAAAAGAAGTCCTTATCCTTCCAAAATTTAAAACCCCATAAGCCTTTTCCTCATATGGTATTTTGCTTAAGCCAAAAACAGGCTCAACAACACTAAATTACTTTTTAGGACACTATGTCACAAGATAGCTACGCTCTAGCCAAATTTGGAATCGATGAAATCTACATTCGGGAAGGATTCACACCCGGCCTGCTCAATAAATTGCAACAGAGAGCCGCTCTTACTTTAGATGCTGAAGATAATGTCGTAGCGAAATACACCTCTCACGACATGGTTTTAATTTTTTATAAAGAGGTTCCAACTCACAGCCTCCTCTATCGCTTTCTCAAGTTCTTAAGTGAGGATAGTAAGAAAGAAAGTTTTATAGAATCCCATATTTTAGACGATGAAGAGGATCTTTTCCCGGCCATTAAGTTGAAAAAATTCGTTGTAATTACCCACAGAGTTTTAGCAAAAGAAATCCATAGTCCGGCTTAGGATTGAAAAGCTATAATCCCCCCGGTGAAGCCTCCCATAAACGACAAATATACCCCTTGACCTTAATGGACATTTTCAAATACCTTTTCCCTCCATATTTTAAGGAGTTTTATGAAAAAACCATTCTTTTTGTTTACATCAGCATTAATCATCACATGCTCCCTTGCTACAGCCACAACATTTACCGACACACCTAAAATTATTTCCTTTAATGAATTCTCCGTTGAAAAAATTCAAGAATTTATCAATGCAAAAAATTCCGACTTCATAATTGAAATAGAAAAAGGAGACTCTTTTCCTCTTCAATTTCTCACTAAGACTCGGGTCTTTTCAGCAATGCTCGATCCTAATATAAAACTTAAAGTAGAAAAAACTTGCTACGTGCGAGTCGTGAATAACAAATGTTATATGAGCGAAGACCTCGTTAATTGGGAAAAAGCGCAACGATTTATGGGTGGAGTCGCAACTCTTCAGCTGAGTCAAAGCGAAACTAATTCTGGCCTTGTCCTTGAAACAGATATTGTTCCTTTAAAGGATGCAGAAGAGGAAGAATAATAGAGTTTCCTTCATAAGAACTGGGTTTGGTCTTTCCACCTCCAGTACAGAAAGGCCGGGTTAAAACCCGGCCTTTTTTTTACTCTGAAAATGCTCTGATTCCTATTTTTTGAAAAAAGCGAAATAGGTACCCATCTGGATCTTGGAGTAAAAACTGCTTATGTCCAATTTCTTGCTCCTTTGCGCGGTACCACTTTTCTTCCAAATCAAAGAAAATCGGATACGCTACTTTCTTGAAGCTTTGATATAGCTGATCTACATCTTCTACTTCAATCTGCAAGTGCATGCCTCGACCAAAGGGCCGTTCCATTTCTCCAACTAGCCAGCAGCGAGATTTGCCAATCCCTTCAATCATCAACCGGGCGCCATTGATTTCTAGCATCGCAAAACTTTCTTCTACCCTATCATAGACAACTTCAAAGCCCGCAATCCTAGTGTAAAAGTCTAAGCTTTTATAGAATAGACGCCAGAAAACCGCCGGATCTTTAGTCCTGCGGATGAATGGAGCATCTTACCTAAAGTGTCTTTTGCAGGTTCAGATACCTCAGTCGTTTCCGACTTCATGAACACACCAATTCCCTCTTCGAGAAGT
>JAPLSW010000037.1 GCA_026398435.1 Chlamydiota bacterium
AAAGAGGGTTGAGTTTTTTTTTGTTAGACCTAGGAAATTTGATATTCCATACCATCTTTTTAGACGCTAAGGGAGCCAATTTTTGTTTGTCAATGAAGTTAGGATATGATCCTCCCACTCGCCGTTAATAAGCAGATATTTTTTAGCGGATCCTTCCTCTATGAATCCAAGTTTGCGGAGTAATCGAGCGCTTCTTGTATTGGAGGGCATATAATTAGCCATAATTCGGTGAAGTTTTTGCTTTTCAAACATATATTCAAGAGCTTTTGCCACAGCTTCTGACATAAGCCCCTTTCCTTCAAGGCTAGCATCGATGTGATATCCCAAATAACAGGCTTGAAATGGCCCCCGAAAAATCTGAGAAAAATTACAGAATCCAATTATTGCTCCTTCAGGGTCATCTTTCAGGAATAAGATAAATCGGATAGATCTACCTTCCTTGAATTCTTGTTCCCATTTTAGGAACTGATTTTTGTAGTCTATCGAAGGCTCTCCAGTTGCCGATCTCCAAGGAGACCGATGACTCATATTTCGCTTAACGAAATCTTGAAATTTAACACTGTCAGCTTCACTGGAAAGGCGGAGAATAAGTCGGGGTGTATCTAAAAGGATTTGAAGTTCTTTATTCATCCAAAAACTATAGTAAAAATGTTGAATTTCGGGAATGAAAAAGGAATAGATTTTAGGCGGTTTGGTAGCAAGAGGCTCATGCATCTGTAAATCGGACTATTAGATCAGCTTTTTCCATTTTGCATTTCTGCCAAGGCCTGCCTGCTCAATTTTCTTCTCCTCTCTTCTAGTTTCAAGAACATGACGAATAAGAGGACGGCTCACACCAGGACATAATCTAACCAGATCTCCTATGCTAAATTCTGTCGGAAGCTGATCCATTGCTTTTAGGATGATTTCCGATTTTTCTCCTCTAGCTTGCTCCACAACTGTTACTTGGGCTTCCAATTTTCCATAGGCATTGACAAGGAGTCCAATATTGTACTGTATCCATGGAGTTAAACGATGATGCCTCTCATGCCAACCTTGCGATGTTTTTTGTAAAACATCGTAATAAGACTCCTTGGTGTCTTCTACTAATTTTTCATAACTTATATATTTCGTAATATCTAAGCCAACTTTATGCAAGAGAAGAACTGTTAATAAGCGGGATACTCTACCATTACCATCTACAAAGGGATGGATGCAAAGGAAGTCAAAAACAAATCCAAAAATAGTAAATATTCTATCGACTCCCTCATCGTTCCATAAACGATGAAATCGAGTACATAGCTCATTCATAAAATAAGGCACACGGGAAGCTGGGACTGGGATAAACCTTGTTATCCACTGTCCGTTAGGGAGTCTTTCTTCAATAACATTATCCCTAGTTTTCCAGGTTCCTCCGGAAAGATCGGTAAACTTTAGCATGTCTTTATGGAGTTTGAGAATAGTTTCCGGTGAAATGTCGATTTGAGAAAAATTAGCATGGATATTAGATAGGACATCCCTGTATCCAACAACCTGTTCTTCTGGACGACTTTTTGGAGGAGCATTCTTCGATAGAATTTCGTTTAATCTTTGCTCAGAGACAATGATACCTTCGATCCTATTAGATGACTCAGAACTTTGGATGATGGCTAGGTCTTTTAGTGTCTTAAGAAGTTGGGGTCTTTGGTGGAAAAGGAGTTCTTGTTTTCCCTGATATTGGCCAAGTTTTCGCATAACCCCGGAAACTACTAAGGGAATTGCTTGGTTTTCAAGATATTCTTTGTCTAGGGAGAGCATAGTTATGATCCATTTAGTATCACATTTAATGGATATTATCCATTTACGGAATAATTGTCAAAAAAGGCGTTTTTTTGGGGTTTCAGAGGCTAAAATTATATGTAACTCATTAATTACAAGACAGGTAAGCTGCTGGTTTAAGCAGGGACTATAAAGCTTGGCCTAGCCTCAATTTACAACTCGCCGTAATTTGTCTAGGCAGTTTTCTTATGTTATTTTGTGTGAACTCATTTCTTCTTAAGTTTTTCAGTAGCTTCTTCAAATGTTTCCTCTAGGAGGGGATTCCCATCGCTCCAAGTGGTTACCCACTCTGTCGGCGGTTTCTCATTGAAATAATGGATTCTTCCCTCTTTTTGGAACATCCTAGACACGCTTCCTTCAGGAATATATGACCGGCCTTCCTTTTCCCAGAAATAGATCCGGGTAGGGGTCATTTTTGCAGTAAAGGGATATTGTTTTAAGTAGGGCCTTATCTTCTGATTGGAGTTAATGTCATGTAAGAGCATTTCTGTAAGCTCCACTTCCATCTTCCGCGCTTTTTCTAAGGAAGTTTTCTTGCGAGATACGAAAGCAAATCCAACTTCTTCGATCCCATTTGCCATCTTTCCCCCGAAATATTCACAGCGAATGCCATACTTTTTATAGGCTTTTTTAGCAAAGTCGTAGGAAAGTTTATCGATCTCGTTTTCGAACCCTTGCTCTTTGTGATAGCGCATATCATACCCTACGGGATGGCTTTTTACGATTTGCAAAGCTTCTTCGTAGGGTTCCTCGAAAAAGTCTATAAATCTCGGATCAAATACATCCTGTGTTTCATAAAAAATTTTATCGCGGGCATTCAGGGTTGAACAAACCGTTCCATCGGCAAAAAAACGATCGGTAATTTTTGAAACAAACATAATCGAAATTTTCAGGTCATTTCTAGGAAAGGGATGGGTTAATAGATAAGGCTTGATTCTTTCACTAGTATTTAAGATCTCTAAGAACCTCTCAACGGCATTCACTTGAATTTCTCTGTAAGAGAAATTTCTTCGATTTTTTCTCTAGATCTTCCTCCATCACCGACACAACAGAGTCCATATTTTATATCCATTTCATTAATAAAAAGCTGTATAAGTTCTTTCAGAACTTTTTCATCTTGTCCTTTTTCATTGGGGTGATTGGTCACAGGGTAGCTCCGGGAAGTGGATAGAATAACAAGGAGAATAAAAAGTTTTTTTATGTAATTAACGTATTGAACCATTAAAAAAATCCTATAAGGTCATGCTATCCTGTGGAACTGGGCTTATTTTTTCTTGAGCTTCTCTCTAGCTTCATCAAATGTTTCCTCTAGGAGGGGATTCCCATCGGTCCAAGTGGTTACCCACTCTGTCGGCGGTTTCTCATTGAAATAATGGATTCTTCCCTCTTTTTGGAACATTCTAGACACACTTCCTTCAGGAATATATGACCGGCCTTCCTTTTCCCAAAAATAGATCCGGGTAGGGGTCATTTTTGCAGTAAAGGGATATTGTTTTAAGTAGGGCCTTATCTTCTGATTGGAGTTAATG
>JAPLSW010000040.1 GCA_026398435.1 Chlamydiota bacterium
TCGGAACTGAGTCGGCATTCCGAAATGGCTATATATTCTTGCTGATCGTTTACAAACATTAACTTATGTGTTCCTTTGTGTTTGTGTTCTGGTGAAGTGCTCCCTAATTAGGAAGCCCCTAGATCTTTTAGTCTAGGGGAGTCTTCACCAAAGTCAAGCACTTGAAGTTCAGGTATAAGAATTTGGTTCTTATTCATTTAAAAAAATCTCCCAATCTGGCCAAATTAACTTCTACATTTTCAGAAAAATCTATAAACCACTCTAATTGCCAGCATTGCGTCTTCCTAGCTTGAGGATTATCTGTTTTATCCCATGGAGGATAAACTCTCATGGCTCTTTTACCTTCTTTCTTATCAGTCGATACAATTCCCTTTTCACATAATACTTTTTTTTTTATTTCAAATTGGCCTACATGATTTCCAGCACGCACACTTACTACAAGGAAATCGAAAAGGTCAAGGGATTGATAAGGCATGATAGGGCCTTTACCGATCAGTTTCCAAAAGGTGACAAACTGCCCAATCTTTGTCGGAGTAATTTTCGCCTCTCGGTACTTCACAAGATGGCCCTTAACGGTAAATTCAGCAGCTGCATATTCTACACTTTCTTTCTCTACTTTAAGATTCTCTATAACAATCCCAATATGCTTAAAAAGAAACTCCTCTAGTAGCAAAAGGTCGGAATTTCCGGTCTTTACGGGATTGTGGGTAGATTTATGCATGGAGTAAATTTTTCCTGTAAAAAACAAGGTCTATAGAAGTATTGATTTTCTTTTGTTCTCCCGTAGAGACATATCCCATTTTTTCATAAAGGTAGATATTGCCCGTTTCCTGAAGGATTGTTGCTAGTTCAAAAAAATCTATGCTAGGAGATATCCCTTCAATAAGCTCTAAAGCTTTTTGCGCAATTTTTTGGTTTCGAAAAGCAGGATCTACAAAAATAGGTCCGAGAAATATTATTTTTGGAGCTATATGTTTTATAGCGATCCCTCCTACCAAAATATTATCCCGTAAAATCTTGTAAAAACCTCTTAAGGGATCAGTAATTCTATATAGAGTTTTCTCAAGAGATTCACTGGCGGGATTAGTTTCTGTATCTTGGTATTTTTCTAAGAGAGGTAAAAAAGCTTTAACTTGCATAGCATGTAGAGCCTTTGCATCTTCTATACCAGCTTTTTCTAAGCTAATCGTCATAAACCACAGCCTTTAAATTTATTATCTATAATAGCACAAGCTGCAAAAGGTTGAAAAGATTCAATTTCTTAAAAAAAACCCCTAATCAGCAACCCAACTAAAGATGCAAAAAAGTATCGAAATCTAGAGTAATCCTCTGTATGCTTTATGCCGAAACTTCAAGTTAGGATCTCTAATGCGCGCTCTATTTATCCTTTTTATTTTTTTACTCTCTCCCCTTTCTGCAACATACCTTTTTGTATTTGAAGAAAAGGATCTCGAGTCCAGCCAAAAAAAGAACCTATTTGATCTTATCCTGAAGGGAGAGCCTCCACGAGCATTCTATGGAGATAGTCCCATTGATTTAAAAATCGCCTGTGAAAAGGTTTCCCCAAAACTTCAGCTCAAATGGATCCCCCCTTCAGTTTGGCAGCTGGCTGTTTTACACTCCTTTTTTAACGATAAAAATATCCAAAAAGGAATTTTAGCTTGCAGGGGCACTACATGGGAGCCTCTTGAGTACGAAGAGCCCCTTCACGGCAGATTACAATCAGCTGGCAGCCTACAAGATGTTATCCATAGCTTTGATAGCCACACGGCAAGCAAACCGGATCTTTCCGATCTTTTCTTCCGCGTTAATAAAGCTGCGCTCACTTTATATAATCGAGCGAGTGGCTCAGAGCTCGAAATGGTACATATTGCCATTTCCGAGCTCCCCCCTTTTTCTGAGTGGAAGAAAAAGCAATTTCCCTTTTGGAAATCCCCTTTGATCAATAATCCAAATTCTGCCCAGAATTTCTATAATGGAGTTACAGACAAAAAACTATTTTCAGAACTTGTAAAAATAGAGCTTAGTGCTCATGAAAATGGGGAGTGGGTTCTGTACCGAGGATTCCCGGGACTTGGCTTACCATCTACTCTTGAGATAGACGACACCTCCAGCCACGCCCTTTCTTTTGGCTCCACTTTACTTGGGGGGACCTTCTTTTCACTCGATGCTACAGCGATGACCTATTCTAGACCGGAGACTCAAGGAGACCATACTTTTTTAGCACTGAGGGTCACGCCTGAGAAAATGAAGCAGCTGTTTCGGGTCGGGCCACTACATCCCTTTATTCAAATGCTCTCTGATGGGGAAATGTTCCATGCCCATACGAAGATTGGGGCTAAAAATCAAGAAGAGAAGACGGATAAGCCGCGAAAGGGCTACTTTATGAAGTGCAATAAGAGCTTCACAGACCCTATAGGCTATGCAATAACAGAGGAAATGTCGCCAGAAGAACTAGAAAAAGACTTTATCTCTCTTTGCAAGAGCTCTGGGCATATTTTTGAAACTAAGTAAACTCTCCCCAACATTAGGGGAGATTTTACCAATGATTAATCAGAGAGTAATTCGTTGGCAAGTTTACTAACGACTTTTCCTTCAACTGCGCTATTAAGCTTCATCACACTCTTCATAACAAGACCGAGATCTTTTTTACTCTTAGCGCCTGATTCAGCAATGGCTTGGATCACAAGCGCTTTACTTTCTTCTAGAGAGGGAGCTTTAGGTAAAAACTCTTGGATGATGACCAGTTCGCTTTTTAATTTATCCGAGATATCAGTTCGATTAACCGCTAAAGCTTGTTCGAGAGCTTCTTGAAGACTGCCAAAATAGGTTTTAAAGAGCTTAAGAACATCTGTATCGGAAAGATTGCCTCTTGCATCGACTGCTAGTATTTTTGATTTTAGCATACGCAGGGTGTCGAGCCTTAGCTGATCCCGACTTCTCATTGCGTCTTTCATACCTTGATTCACTTGTTCTAAAATAGTCATAGGAGTCCTTTTTTACTTTGTTTGGATCTATGATATTCTATGGCTTTAGATTTTTCCAATAGCTTAAAGCAATTCGCTGACAAATGAGCTGAAATGGCACCTATATGCTCTCGAATAATAAAGTGCAAATCCACTCGCTTTTTTGAGGACTTTGTATGGGTAAATTTTAAATTATTTTCAGAGACGCTGTATTTCTTCTTTCGATAAGCCGGTGAATTCAGAGATAACATTTACAGGCGTGCCGGAGGCGATAAGATTACGAGCTACAATTTTTATTCCTTCTTTTATTCCTTCTGCTGTAGCATCGGCTTTAACCCTGTCCAGGATACTCTCTTCAATCATAAGCCACTTAAGATGTCCCTCATAAAAATCTCGTTCCTCTTTATTAAAGCTGATGATCTGTAGGACATCTATCGCTTTTTTAATACAAGGATCATCGAGTTCTTTCGGCAGGTTGTTACGGTCTAAATAGTAAGCCTTAGTTAGAAAAGCAGCCCAGCGATCCAGCCCGTTTTTAATTCTTGGAAGTAAGCTGTCTAAATTTTCATTATCATCCTGAGTGAATTTACAAAGCTCAATGGTATATAATTCCATATCAGCAAAGTAACGCTCTTTTGTCTCTTCATTGGAAATGATGAATTTATTGATGTATTTTGGATTATTGGCAATGCTGATAAAATTTAGGACGTGAATCCCAATAGCTTTACGTAGATGCTTATAACCGAGTCCCGCAGTTAACTGCTGGGAATAGAGTTTAGCCCAGTAGTATAAGGCCCGTTTATCATAGTCGGCTTCGTTGCTGATTTGCACTTCAATATTATAGTAATTGCCTTTGGTGTCTTTTGCTTTAATATCTAAAACGGAGAGCTTATCACCTGCAAAGTTCTTTGGGTTATAGGGATTAAGCAGTTCGATATCAACCACTTGATCTTCTTTGGAAACCACAGAATTAATAAAGGAGATTAAGAGATCTTTGTTTTCCAAAGATCCAAATATTTTTTTAAATGCTAAATCTACCCTAGGATTAATCTGAGACACAAATACCCCTATTTACTATCCATTACCAGTTTAGCAAAACAAAGCATAAAAAAAACTTAAAATATTCCCTTTCCATTTTAACGGATAACTTCGCTTGAATTTTTTATTTTACCCAAGTCTCTTCAGCAAATGATCTCCCACTCGTAGAGCATTTGCCATAGCAGTAAGGGAGGGATTCACAGCGCCGATACTTGGGAAAAAGCTGGTATCTACGACATACAAATTATCCACTTCATGGGCCTTGCAATTTACATCAAGAACAGAGGTTTTAGGATCTTTACCAAAGCGGCAGGTGCCCACTTGGTGAGCCACGCCGGCAATCGGTATTTTTGTCTGGAGGTAGGCATTCCTCTGTATCAGATGATCGGGATGCATCCCTAAATGATTCAGCATCGACTTAAGTTTTTCATAGAGCCTCTCTTGAGGCACTTGATTATTCGGTGTGTAATTTAAGGTGATAGTCCCCTCTTTATCGACCGTGATCCGGTTATTTGGATCGGGAAGGTCTTCAGTTGAAAGCCAAAAATCAACAGCATGGTTGGCTATACCGTCTAACAGTTTTAAAGGAGCAAGGGCTGTTTCGATCGGCTTTTCCCCTTTGAACATAAGCCCTTGCGACTTGCCTATCATCTGGATATTTCCCATAGGATATTCAAATCCTTCCATGCCGAAATAAAAATCATTGAGCGATAGGGTCTTTTGGAATTGAGTGGGATTCGGCTCAAGGGATATGGCAAGCACCGCTTGGCTATTGTGATACATGTAATTGCGGCCGACTTGATCCGAGCCATTAGCAAGGCCGTTAGGATGGTGTTTACTCGCCGACATCAGAAGAAGCTTTGCACTATTTGCAGCGCCGCAAGAAACAACAACGATCTTACTGCTAAAAGATTTTATTTTCCCGTCTACCTCAACAACTACCTCTGTTACATTTTTTCCTGTGTCATCGGTGTTTAACTTAAGGGCCATCGCATTTCTTAGGAGTGTAACATTGGAAAAGGCAAGGGCGGGACGCACACCTGCCATTTCCGCATCGGCTTTGGCTTGCACAAGGCAAGGAAATCCATCACAGGTGTTACACCTTACACATTTGCTATGCGCCATATCTTTTTCATTTAGCATGACAGCGCAAGGGGCCGGAAATGGGTGATACCCCGCCTTTTTTAAATCGTCCGATATCTTTTGGATACGTGGCTCATGAGATACCGCTGGATAAGGGTAGGGAGCGCTTGAAGGGGGCTCTGTTGGATCAACGCCTCTTTCTCCATGTACTGAGTACATCTGCTCCGCTTTTGAGTAATAGGGCTCCATTTCTTCATAAGAAATAGGCCATGCAGGAGAAATCCCATCATGGTGTTTTAGCTCACTAAAATCTTCTTTTCTTAAGCGATAAAGAGCCGCTCCATACATCTTGGTAGCGCCGCCAACAAAATAATGGACCTGTGGCTGGAAGGCTTTGCCCTCAGAGTCATACCAAGTATCTTTAGAGACATATCTATTTTGGAGAAAAACAGAGTCTACATTCCAGTTCTGAGGTTCTCTTTTTAACCAGTCTCCCCGTTCTAAAACTAAAATCTTTTTTCCAGAAGGAGCGAGGTGGGCCGCTAAGGTTCCCCCTCCGGCTCCACTACCAATGATAATTATGTCGTACTCAGTTGTCATGACTCGCTCCTAAAAAGGGGAGATTTATTATTTAAAACATACTCGCCGTACTGCTGGATTAACTTGGCTACAAGAGCTGTCCATCCGGTTTGAGCGCTTGCTCCAAGACCGGCTCCATTATCTCCATGGAAATACTCATGAAAGAGGATATAATCTTTCCAGTGGGGATCTGTTTGGAATTTTTCCATTCCTCCATATACAGGACGCCTTCCATTTTCATCTTTTAGAAAAATGTTGATGAGTCTTCCTGTAATATCTGAAGAAACCTCCCATAAGGATAGGTTCCTGCCACTATTTGTCGGGCACTGGATTTTAAACTCATCGCCTAGGTAGTAGTGATACTTTTGGAGGGTTTCAATGAGGAGAAAGTTTAAAGGAAACCAGATTGGACCTCTCCAATTAGAGTTCCCTCCAAAAAGAGGAGATGTCGACTCCGCTGGTTCATAATCTAAACTCGATTCTTCATTGCCAAGACGGAGCACTAGGGGATTTTTAGCAAGAGCTTGAGATACGGATCTCACTCCAAATTTTCCAAGAAGCTTACTTTCATCGAGCAGCGTATTTAACATGCATCTGACCTTCTCAGGGCTTGCAAGAGATATGAGAAGCTTTCCTTGAATGCTCCCTTTTTTACCGGCTCATTTACAGCTACAGCAAATAAAGGGATAATTCCCGCAATCGAGTCGTAGTCAAGTTTGATCCGAGAGCCATCCGGCATCCTCAAAAATCCTCGATAGAGGCCACTTTCTTCATCCCAAAGCCCATCTACCTGGCCACCGATATTATTAATTGCATCAGCAATATAAACAAAATGCTCTAAGAATTTGACAGCCATATCCTCATAGACATCATCTTCGATTGCAAGCTCAAGAGCCATTTGTAAAAGATTTAAACAGTACATCCCCATCCATCCAGTCCCATCAGACTGCTCTGGGATAGCTCCCATAGGAAGGGGTTTAGATCTGTTAAAAATTCCTATATTGTCAAGACCTAGGAATCCCCCCTGAAAGATGTTACGCTCATCTTTATCTTTCTGGTTCACCCACCAGGTAAAGTTAAGAATGAGCTTTTGGAACATCTTCTCTAAAAAAGCCCTGTCTTTTTTTCCGTACTTAGCTCCCTCAATCTGATAGACACGAAGAGAGGCCCATGCGTGAACGGGGGGATTGACATCGCCAAATGACCACTCATAGGCCGGGATCTGACCATCGGGATGCATGTACCACTCTTTGGTAAGAAGATGTAGCTGGTGCTTAGCAAATTCTGGGTCGATCATAGCAAATGAGATCGCGTGAAATGCTAGGTCCCACGCCGCAAACCAAGGGTACTCCCACTTATCTGGCATAGAGAAAATATTCGAGGCATCGAGATGCATCCAGCGCGCGTTGCGCCCCTGCTTTCTACTCTCTGGAGGATGCGGCTGGGAACTGTCTCCTTTAAGCCAGTGGGTAACGTTGTAATGGTAAAATTGCTTATTCCATAAAAGACCTGCAAAGGCTTGCCTTTGCACATTTCTCATATCTTCAGGTATTTCAAAGGGAGTGATCTTCTTATAAAACGCATCGGCCTCAGTTATCCTTTTGGAAAAGATACCCGTGAAATTTTTCCCGAAGGGATCTTTTAAATCCTTTGCGCTTGTAAGGCGAAGTTTAATGACTTTAGTTTCTCCTCCAGCTACTTGTAGAAAATGATAGGAGGAAGCTTTTGTCCCCTGGTTTTTCTGATTCACAGCGCTCTGATTTCCCTCTACGATATACGCATTAATCCCATCTTTTACATAGGGACTATCATTTTTGGTGCCAAAGAGTTTTTCATTATTTGTCTCATTTTCTGTAAAAAGGACATTTGTCGGATGATCGCAGTAGAGAAAGTAGTCCCCCAAATCCTGATGAGAGGCTTTAATAACCCCTACACCATCTATCTTTTCACCAAGCCTTAGCTCCGGCTTACTATTGCCACTTGCCCAGCTCCACGTGTTACGAAACCAAAGGGTGGGTAAAAGATGCATCTCCGCAGTTTCTTTTCCCCGATTAGCGATAGTAATTTGGATGAGCATGTCCTCAGGAGATCCCTTGGCATATTCAACAAAAACATCAAAATACTTATCCTCATTAAAAATACCGGTATCTAAAAGCTCGTACTCCATGCTTGATCTATCACGCCGACCATTTTCTGCAACTAGATCTGCATAAGGATACACCTGATGAGGGTATTTATAGAGGTACTTCATATAGGAGTGCGTGGGAACGTTATCTAGATAGAAATAGTACTCTTTGACATCTTCCCCATGATTGCCCTCATGGCCAGAAAGTCCAAAGAGGCGCTCCTTTAAAAAGGGATCTTTCCCATTCCACATAGCCACGGCAAAGCAAAGCAGAGCCTTATTATCGGAGATTCCCGCAATTCCATCTTCTCCCCAGCGGTAGGCTCTAGATCGTGCCTCTTCGTGGGGAAGATAGCTCCAAGCGTCCCCATTTTCGCTATAGTCCTCACGGACGGTGCCCCACTGCCGCTCACTTAAGTAGGGACCCCATTTTCTCCAGTTGAACGTTTGCAGGAGATCTTCCTCAAGTCTTTTTTCTTCTTCTGTCATAAGATTACAGTCCCGGACTCTGGTGCATGATGCCCCCGTCAGTAAAGATGGTGGCAGCTGTTATATACGAAGCGCCGTCTCCTGCTAAAAAGGCCACAACAGATGCTATCTCTTCCGGTTTTGCCATCCTACCGAGCGGTATGGCAGCGTCTAGTCTTTCCATAAGGACAGGGTCTTTCATGGTGCCGAGATTGATCGGTGTGGCGACAGCTCCAGGTCCCACCCCTACAACGAGTATATTATGAGGGGCGAGCTCTACCCCTGCCGTTCTAGTGAGCATGCGCATCCCCCCTTTTGATAGGCAATACGCGATATTGCCTGGCATGGGCCAGTCTTCATGAACAGAGGTGATGTTAATGATGCGGCCCCCGCCCCCTTGCTTGATCATCTGTTTAGCCGCAATCTGCGTACCAAAAAAGGCGCTTTTAAGATTGATCTCGAGGACTTTTTCATACTGAGCTTCAGTAGTATCGAGAATCGATGTGCGTGTTTCTACACCCGCGTTATTGATCATGATGTCAACGCGCCCAAATTTAGCAACCGCTGCATCGATGAGTTTCTGCAGATCCGCGACTTTGCTAACATCGGCCTCTACTCCAATTGCTTGATCTCCAAGGGCTATAATCTTTTTTTCTAAGGCTTCTGTTGCCTCTGGATGAACGATATAATCGATGACAATATTTGCCCCTTGCTTTGCAAGAGCTAGAGCAATCGTTGCCCCTATCCCACTATTGCCCCCAGTTACGATAGCTACTTTCCCCTTTAAACTCATATTTCCCCCCATTAAGGCCATACCTGATAAAAAAATCGATAGCACGCGGATACTACTGACTACAATTCTGTAACCTATTAGAATGAGAATTTAAGTTAAATTAAATTTATACCGATTGAATAACAAAACTTATGAAGATCATCCTAGATAGTAAAATTATAAGGGCTCTTGTAACCCATCCCTCTGAAATACTGAAGAATCCCCTGCTTGGAGATCGTGAGAATCAAGTCAGTTTTGGCTGGCCAGCACTACTTGCTTATTTGGAACTAGAATCCCTCTTCACTAGGCTCCCGGTATTTGACAAAACAGACTCTATTTTCGAAACGTGTCTTACTATTTTACATACCTCTGAAGACAGGGATACTCTACTGAGTTTATACGACCACCTTTTTGCAAAAAATTTAAGCGAGATTAAGGATCTTCCTGAAATAAGCGCCCCTTTTATTCTAGAAGCGATAAAGCAGGCCCGCGAAAAAGACTCCTTTCCACTTATTGAAAAAGTTGTCTCTGCCGTCCTTACCTACTATGAAACGGCCCTTCTCGAAAACACCTCTCATACCATGCATGATCTCATTCTAAATCTTTCCTGGAACCGGACGTGCTCCTGCCTAAGGCATCTATTTGATTTCCCCTCCGCTGACCAAAAATTCTTAAGTGCTTTGAATATTTTAAGAAGATGCTTAATCGAATCGTACAGCCATATAAAGCTGCAGAAGAAAACTTCCCCTAGCATCTACTCTCTGATAGAGGCTCTTTTTTTCTATGAAGTAAGAGAAGAAAACCTCCAAAAGCATACAGCCTCCAATTGGGCTCTGCTTTCGGAGAGTTTTCCTCTTATTGAGAAGGAAAATATCCTTACGGATTTTCCCTATATCGATGATGCAATTGTCTCTAAAGAAACAGTAGACGAAGATCAATCTAGTTGTTTTTTGACTTTAGAGTCCGCTGGTAGTGTGGAGTCACGCTTAAGCCTTGCACGCTATATGCTAGAGAAAATAGAGGATCTCGAACCAGCCTGGAATTTTAGACTAGAGCCTAAAAAAATCGTCAGCCTTAACTAAGACTTTTTCAAAAAGCAAGTTTTGAGGACGATGGTACTTTTACCATCACGGCACTCTACCTCTTCGTCATTATTTGTCAGATGGATGTTTTTAAATTTTGTTCCTCTTTTCAAATTAATCGTAGATCCTTTGACCTTTAAATCTTTAATCACCTGAACGGAGTCTCCCTCATTTAAGAGATTGCCACAGCTATCTTTTGCGCTCATATTCCCTCTTCTTGTAAATAACTTACCTTACCTAAAGCGTCACTCTTATTTCCAGTTGAAACTTGCTTCGAATGCATTTTTAGAGCATAAAAATCGCTTCCCTCTACATTCACTTTGTCGGCGCCGACAAACCGATCACCGGAAGAAAAGCAGCTAGTTTCTAAGGATTTCCCTGCATCAAGATCTTAAATGCATTGACATTAGGAGGTCCCTCTCTCCTGATTGCTTCATTGCGCCCTGCAATCTGCATAGGATCTGATATCGCTTGAATCTTAGCATTCGACATCATATACACCTTTTCTACCCGAGAAAGTCTTCTCTTTTTAAAAGCCTCTATAAGAGGGGGAATCTCCTCTTTAGTCAATTTATCTGAAAGCAGATCTTGAAGAACATAGGCATCCTCAAAAGATTGGGCGGCCCCATTTTGTAGCATGGGACCACATGCATGGGAGGCGTCACCCATAAGTAGCACTCTTGTAAAACCATCCAGGGTAAATCTTACGCTATGACTCTTATACAGATGGCAGTGATGAAATTTAGTCTGCTCGCTTTCAATGGCATCTATAACCTCCGGCACATCCCCTCCAAAAGAGGAAAACTCTTTTGAAAAAGACCCCATATCAGAATCTTTTACCTTCTGAAAAATATGCCCATAGACATAGATTTTATTATTTAGCATGGGATAAAGCAAAACACCTCGATCGGCTCCTACCATATAGGTTGGCATAGCAAGATCTAAGGTAGTGTTGACGATTGCTCTCCATACAAAAAGCCCTAAAAATTCTGGTAGCTCCTCCGGATGAACCTTGCTCCGAAGGGTAGAACGCACCCCATCGCAGCCAATGACAAAATCGTAGTACTTAATCCTTCCATCAGAAAATACCACCTTTACTTGATCATTTTCTTCAGAAAAATGGGTAATGGTCGTTGATGTTTGGATATGTGTATCTTTATGAAGACTTGCAAGGAGCGAGTCCATTAATTCATTCCGAGTCAGGGAATAAAACTGAGCCCCATCAGGGTGAATAGTATCGACTCTATCCTTCGCGAGGAGACTTCCCTGATCATCGGTAAATTGCATCTGTGAAATAACTAAGGCCTTTTCTGTAATATCAATCCCCAGCTTTTCTAAGGCCCAGCTGCCATTTGCAGGAACGGCAAAGCCCGCCCCATCAAAAATGATACACGCCTGCTTTTCAATAATATCTGGATAGACACCTCTATTTTGCAGAGCCTTAGCAACGCTTAGACCGGCTGGCCCCGCTCCTACGATGAGTACTTTTAGAGATTGCTCTAACCCGTTAAAATCGGATGCTTGTAAAAATGAACAGACAAAGAAGCCTAGAAAAAATGTGATAGCGTACTTACTTGGCATGCTCCCCTCCTGATCGGTTAGACTAAACCTTCCTTATTTTTGTTCTAAAGCCTTCCTTTAAGCTACTACGCTTAAAGGAAGGCTTGAAAACATTAACAATGAGGACAGGAGTGGTGAAGAAGCTCACAGATCTGGATACGGTTTCCAGCGGGATCTATCACCGTTTGCATTTTGACATGACCGGGAATTTCTATGATCTCTCCCTCACATTTGGCGCCCTTCTTAAACATCGATTCCTTCATTTTTTCGAGGTTATCGACGGTAAATGTGACCACGGCATTTTGGCCGGCTTTTACTATTTCTTCAGGACTTTCCTGGGAAATACCCAAACAAGCTCCCCCTTCCTGTCCTTCAAGCTCTGCCCAGCCATACTGCTCGTTCAGTTCCCGGACTTCTAAACCGAGTACCTCTGTGTAATATGTAAGAGCTGCTTTAAAATCTTTTACCACAATCCAACTAAGACCAACTTCTTTCACTTTCATAAAAACCCCTTTGTAATTTTGCGCTCAGTATAAGAAAACTTGTGCAAATCCACAAGGATCTCCTTTTCCTTAAATTTAAGATATGACAAGAAATTTTCTTTCCCCCATAAATTAACACATGAAAAAGGGAAAAATATTTTTCCATCCAATGGATGGATCAGCTACTTTATCAATTTCTTGGACTTCGGGAGCCAAAGGTGATGCTGTAGAAGCAACAAAGGGATCCGGCGTCGGCTTTTTTTCTGATACAGGAGATTTACTCGGTGTAAATTTTGATGAGGTAACATCTTCTCAAGACCACCAATCTCTTGAATTTAATCAGTATGTTGTTGAGATTTCCGTAAAAAATGGCAACGTCACCTATACTGTCTCCACGAATTGAGCCTAAAGCTTTAACTGCAAAAAAGCGCATGAAACGAAGATTTCTTCTCTGATACCACTGCTTTAAAAAGATCCGAAGGTTTTCCAGCATTAATTAGATAGAAATTAATAGAATAAGTGAAGTTCTAAGCTTTCAGGCTAATTGAGTCATTTTTTTACTGTAAAAAAGGAGACCGCTGCAAATACTACAAGAATCTCCTTTCTCTTAAGCCTTCAAATATCCTAAGAATCACTCTATTATTTCTTTTGCAAAAACACAGAAAAAATATAGGGAGAAGCCGCAGAATCTCCTTGATTATTCGTATTAGGCAACGTACTTTGAATGCCCCCTACAATATACCCTAAAAGAGTCCTCGTGGACCCTAGGCTATCCAAAGAAATGACTCCATTAGCAAAAGAGGGAATATTACTCTCAGGAATAAACCGAGCCTCCGCTCCAAATAAAAGGACATTACCTGGGTTGACAACAACTGAATTAATAACTGGATAGGTATTGCCCATTAGATACTGCCCCATATTGCCCTGCGCATCTATTTTCACCGTCGTTACTGTATTAACAAAGGGAATCTCTGCATTGGTAGTTTGATCTGGAAGAAGATAGCTCATTCCGCCAAATAGCAACATAAACATATCCCCTGTCTTTTTAGAAAACAGGCCTAGGTGGGCGCTGCTATAATTATTCATACCCTGCTTAAAGGTGTTTGGATTGGAAGGGTCCGGCATAAAGGAACTTCCATCTCCGTTAATTAGCACCGGAACCGTCCAAATTCCACCAGCTTCTGTAAAAACACCTGATAGAACAACCGCTCCTGAATCATAAGAAGTAGAGCCTCTCTGAATGATCGGAATAACGTTTAAATCTCTACGACGATAATTGGGATTGGGGGCCTGCTGCTTGCCAGGCAAAATGTACAGTGTATTGCCGTTATCAACAATTTGGAAGTTCCTTACCTGCTGCGTATAAAATCCATTAGAAATTGGCGTATAATATCCCGGGAAGTTTTGCCCAAATACCAATAAGTAGGGACCGTGAGAATTGATCTTTGTTAAAAACCCACCCGTGACTTGAAGAAGGGGATGGGAAGTTTGGCGGATACATCTAGCGGCGGACTTTTTAGGATTACCTGTCTCCACCCAGTGGATGAGCCCTGGGACATCTATTGCTGTCAAAGTAGACTTAGTCGAGTACTGACCAGTTGAAGTATCGATTCCATAACCCCCTATGAGATAAAGTGTATTTCCAGACTGGTAGTACTGAGGGGATGTGACCGATAAGGTATCGATCTGCCCTTGCGTTAATTTAGAAGAAGATTCTAATAAATCTCGAACAATCACACTCCCATTACTTGGATCTACTACGTAGACCAAAGTATTTTGATTCACAATCGGAAATGCAGGAGGAATTTGACCCGCTGGAAATCCATGTAGCCCACTTGTTCTCCCTGCAAGAAGAAGCCATTTACCTTTATATTCTGCATGAATAAAAGACTGCAGTCCAAAGTCATTTAAAGGGTCAGACGGCAGTTGAAAATTAGCAAGTTCTATGCTTATCTCATAAGGCAAAGAATCAGGAGATAGGACAGGACTTAAGTCATCTGTCTGATTCAAGGTTGTATTGCAGAATCCTGAGGAAGCTATAGTAAGAAATACAGTGATAAAAAATGCAAACATAGTAAAGTCACCTTAGTGTAAATTTTCTGGCATCGAAAAATCGGCAATAAATATTTGGCTCGTGTTATCTCCCCTCTTGTTATGTGTCAGGCGATGCTCTGCCCCGGTGATAATGCTCAGTAAGTAGATTTCATAGTGCCCGTGCCCGTGTATCGATGTAGTATAGGCGATAACGCTGCCACTTGGATGCCAATAAGGAGCCCAGTTTACCGCCGAGTTATTTGTCAGGGGCCTTTCACTAGATCCGTCACTCTGTATAAGATATATCTGTAGGTAGTCAGGGATTTCTCTATCAGAGCGGAAAATGATCTGCTTGTCATCTGGAGAAAAAAATGGTCCTCCGTTGTAGCAATCTTTTGTATGGGTGATTTGGCGCGCATTTGATCCATCGGCCTTGCAGACAAAAATATTCATGCTCCCCTCTTGATTGCTCGCATAGACAATTTGCGATCCATCATTTGAGTAAGCGCACTCTGCATGATAGGCAGGCCCTGAAGTTAACCTCACTAGGTTACTGCCATCAGGATCTGCCTCATAGATATTCATATAGGGAGTAAGATCCCATTTGTAGTTACTGCTAGCCTGTGATTGTTGATCTCTATCCTCACTCTCCGGGCTTTCATGGCTAGAGGCAAAAATAATCTTTTTGCCATCGGGACGAAAATAAGCGCAAGTGCACGCCCCTTTTCCCGTACTCACCATAACAGGAGTACCCTCCTCAATATCCATTTTGAAGATCTGAAAACTCATTTGTGCCAAGGGTACTGCTTGGAAGAGAATTTCCTTCCCATCCGGAGAAAAATACCCCTCACCGGCTCTTTCAAAAGACCTGCCAGGAAAAGTGAGCTGCCGTATATTTGCTAAGCACTCCTTCTCTAACTCTTGATTAAATATTTCCTCAGAAAACAGAGGAGCTAAAAATCCACTCATGCCTACGCACAAATATCGCAAAAGATTTCGCATAGAATACTCTTAAATTAAAAGTTATACGATGCTGCGTAAAAAAAAATTGCGTGTCAACTCCTTTTGTCACAGTTAAAATTAAGAGTTGCCTAATTTGGCAGGTATTGCTTAGGATTCCGTTACATCTACACCCGAGGTTTCTCATGAAAATTGTAAAAGTGAGTTTATTTTGTACATCTCTTTTGTCTCTTGCGACACTTCTAGCAAGTGAGCCAAAACCTCAAGCCCCCCTTTATCCCAACCCTCCAGGCAACTGCCCCTCATTTTTTATGGGTGGAGATGCTACCATTGCCATCGATTATTTCCGTAGCCTGCCAGATGGCAGTTGGACTGGTAATGGAGGGGCCTTTGGCAGTGTAAATCTAGCCTTTGGGATACCTAAAGAGAAGTACGGATTTGGCGCTCAAGTGGGAGGCAGCTATGGTCTTTATGATTGGGATGCAAGAGGATCTAATACCTCCGGCAATACAAAAGCGCTGCAGCAGCAGGGCTTTTTAACCTTTGGGTTTTTTAGACAAACCCCTTCTTCCTGTGGTGTTAATGCAGGCGTTGTCTATGACGTACAGTTTAATAGAGAATTTAGTGTCTTTGCCCTGAATCCCACCATAGCGCAAGTGCGCGGTCAACTAGGATATGTCATTATGGGCCGCAACGAAGTCGGCGTCTGGGCAAGCTACGATACCCAAACATCCCATAAGGAATCCCAAGAACTTCCTGTAACCTTTCGCCCGATCTCTCAGGCAAATATATTCTGGGCCCACTACTTTAAAAACACAGCCCAAACAATGCTATGGGCAGGAACACCCTATCGCAGAGGGTTGATGAATGCCTCAGGAAGAGCTGGACGATATATTTTAGGAGCTAACTTTAGAGCTCCTCTTTCTAAATCTTTTAGCATTGTAGGACATGCAGCCTACATGGCGGCAAATAGCGGGCCTGCCACCCAAGAATCCAAAAATTATGCTGCAAATATCTGCTTTGGCCTTAACTATGCCTTCGGAGGTTGCAAAGCAGGAGAAAGACCGTATATGTCTTTAGCCGATAACAGCAACTTCCTGGTTGATAGCAACGTCAACTTCTAAAAGAATATTCCTCCATTAGAAAAGGCCGGATCAAAAATCCGGCCTTTTCTTTAGATGTCGATTGGAGAGATTAGGGAATTCCGATAATCCTATTTGGACAGATGCAGATCCAATTCTCTTGCATAATCCCCATAAAAATTAATAGAATAAGTAGAATTCGAAGCTTTTAGACTAATTGAAGCATTTTTTACTGTGAAATCTGAACTTTGGGAATAATTTTGGACACAAAAAAAGCCGGGATTAATGCCGGCTTTTATATTCGAACAATGATCGGGAGTAACTACCCCCGATTAATTTAGAATAGTGTTACTTCAGTCGCTTCTGGACCTTTGCGTCCTTGACCTTCTACGTACTCAACTTTTTGTCCTTCGCGCATGGAATCTGCATCCCCTTGAACGTTGTTTACATGAACAAAAATATCTTTTCCGCCTGAATCAGGTGTAATGAAACCAAAGCCCTTCTGAGCATTAAAAAACTTAACTGTACCTCTAGATTTTGACAAAATATCCTCCTTGTCTCTGTTTACGATTTTTTCGTAATACAAATTGATTTTACTATCAGTTATGTCCTAGTTTATACAGTAATGCCGAATTCTGAAAAAGATTAAAAATGTGCTAAGTGAATTTTTTTTTCGGGAGCCCTCTAAAATACACTCTATTCTCATAGAGAAAAGATCCTTTTTTGCAATAAGGACCCTTTGAAAAAAAGGTGAATTTTCGACCTTACGGCAGAAAATTCACCTATCCTTACAGAGCTAAAATTAAATAGGTTAACCGCTAGAACTACGAGAAAACCCCTAAATCAGGGGTTTTGTACCCGAAATGAGTTTCTTCACTTTTTGAGTAGCCAGGCGAATGCCTCTTGTCTGTGCTCCTTTAACGATGATATTCTTTAAAGAAACGAGCTGAGACTTGATTTTTTGTTTTGCCTGAGGGGCAAAATGAAGCTCTACTGCTGCATCTGGATGGGTCGAAATATGCAAAAGCTCAGAACTTTCCTCTAAATAACGGTAGGTCTTATCAAGAATGAACTTTTCTACGATAAAACGCTTACCCCAAGGTTGGCCTGTCTCTTCATTCTTATAGACCACATTGATAATTGTTTTTTTATCAGCTAAATCTACCCAAGCTATATTTTCAAAATACTGCTTCTCTGGGATGTTTATCGCTTTATAGGTCCCATCTTTGAAGAATACAAGCATTTTATCGAAGTTTGTACAGGTAAGCTGCAAGGCTCCTGTAACCTTTGTCCCCACAAAGCCCGTCTTGGGATCAAATCCCACCTTAACGTCTTTAGTTTCTATTGCGCGCCTGTCGATCTCTTCTATTGCCTTAAATCGTGTTTTCCGAGGAAATTCACTGCCGTATTTTTCAAGTAATTTTTTTAAATGAGAAATAGCGTATTTCTTCACATTCTTTAGGTTCTTTTCCACCTCTTTCAAGGTTTCATGCATGATCTCGATCTCTTCTTTGTTCTTATCGATATCAAAACGGGAAATACGGCGTATCGGAATTTGAAGAAGTTTTTCCCGGTCATCATGTGTCGGAACGCGAAGAAGCTTTTTCTGGAAGGGTTTTAAGGCAGATTCAAGCGTCTCATGGATCCCTTCGAGGGTTTTTTCCGTCTCAATCTTCTTATAGAGGCGGTTCTCAATGAAAATCCTTTCTAAAGTTTTATAAAAGATTTTTTCATTAAGCCGATCTCTTTCAATTTCGAGCTCTCTTTTAAGGAATTCGACAAGTTTTGTGGCATTGTACATGAGAATCTCATGGACATCGGTTTCCCAAGGATAGCCATCTTTGATAACAATAATCTGAGAACTGAGTGAGACTTCACATTCGGTAAATCCATAAAGAGCATCTAAAAGCTCTTCAGCATACTGACCTCTAGGAAGCTTGATCTCAATTTCTACATCTTCTGAGGTATAGTCATTGATTGCTTCAATCCTAATTTTACCTTTTTTAGCCGCTTCATCAATAGAGCGGATAAGGCTCTCAGTGGTTGAGCCATAACAAATCTCCCGAATCACTAGGGTCTTAGGATCTTTGACCTCTATTTTAACGCGAATCTTGACCTTGCCATTACCCTTATCATATTGACTCTTATCCATAATTCCCCCTGTCGGAAAATCAGGGAAAAGTTTGAAATTGCGTCCTTCTAAAAAGGCGATTTCCGCTTCGAGAAGCTCAGAAAAGTTATGGGGAAGAATATGGGTGGCCATACCAACGGCAATACCGTCAGCCCCTTGCATGAGGAGCAAAGGAATTTTAGCCGGTAGGGTTACCGGCTCATCGTTCCTTCCATCATAGGAAGGGATCTTTTCGGTAATATCGGGATTAAATAGTGTTTCTCGCGCTAGGGCTGAAAGGCGCGTTTCTATATAACGAGCGGCCGCTGATGGATCGCCCGTATAAAGACTTCCAAAATTCCCCTGCTTATCCAGAACATACCCTTTATTGGCAAGGTTTACTAAGGCCTCATAGATTGCAGCATCACCATGTGGATGGAGTTGCATAGTCTGTCCAACGATGTTTGCCACTTTATGGAGCTTATCATCATGCTGCCTCCAGAGAGTTTCAAGGATACGTCTTTGCACAGGCTTTAGACCGTCGACAACATTAGGGATAGCCCGATCCAAAATCACATAGGAGGCGTATTTAAGGAAGTGATCCTTCATCTGTTCTTTTAGATCATCCATTTTCACTTATCAGGTTTTTCATTATGAAGTTTTTTCGCGCGGGGGTATTTTTACCCATATAAAATTCTAGCGTTGGCTTAATGTCTGAGAGATTTTGGATGATCACAGGGAGTAGTCTAATGTCTTTAGCAATGAACTGCTTAAATTCCCCGGGAGAAATCTCACCTAGACCCTTAAACCTGGTAATCTCGAGTCCCCTTTTAAGCTCTATAGCAGCAATGTTTTTTTCTTCTTCAGAATAACAATAGATCGTCTTTTCTTTATTTCTTACTTTGAATAGTGGGGTCTCGAGAATATGGAGATGTCCATTGAGAACAAGCCCCTCAAAATACGTTAAAAAGAAAGTGACTAGCAAGTTACGGATATGCATACCATCCACATCTGCATCCGTTGCTAAGATGACTTTGTTATAACGAAGGTTAGATAGATCCTCTTCAATATTCAGCGCCGACATGAGGTTGTACATTTCTTCATTTTTATACAGTTGATCGAGTTTCATGCCGTGGACATTAAGAGGTTTACCTCTTAAGGAAAATACGGCCTGTGTTAACGGATCTCTTGTCATTACGATAGAAGCTGATGCAGACTCCCCTTCTGTAAGAAAAATTACCGTCTTATCTCCCTCTTTACTTCCATCACCAAAGTGGTATTTGGAGTCTCTAAGTTTAGGGATTTTAAAAGAGATTTTTTTATGCTTTTCCTTAGCTTCTTTTTTAACAGCGGAAAGCTCCTTCCTAAGCTTTTCATTGAAAAGTATCCGATCGACTATTTTTTTTCCGGTCTCCTCATGCTTATAAAGCAGAGTTTGGACTGCATCTTTAACTTCTTGAACAATCGGACCACGGATGTCACTATTTGAAAGCTTATTCTTGGTTTGTGACTCAAAGATAGGATCTTTTACTTTGATAAGGATCGTTCCCACGATCCCCTCACGTATGTCAACACCCTGGAAATTCTTCTTTGCGTATTCATTTACCCCTTTAAGAATCCCTTCTCTAAAAGCCGAAAGGTGGGTTCCCCCATCTTGGGTATACTGTCCATTAACGAAAGAAAAATAGGTCTCCCCATAACTTGAAGAATGGAGGAAGGCAAATTCTACAGTCTTTCCCCTGTAATGAAGAGGCTCGTATAAGCGGTCTTCTTTGACCTCATCATTTAAAAGATCAAGGAGGCCATTTTTTGAAAAGAATTCCTCTTTATTAAATAGAAGGGTAAGTCCTGTATTTAGATACGCATAGTGCCACAGGCGCTTTATAATCATTTCTCTGTGAAAGGCAAACTTCTTGAAAATCTCAACATCCGGGGTAAACTCTACCCAGGTGCCGTTCTCATCTTTAGTCTTCCCTTTTTTCTTATCCTGAAGAACCCCTTTAGAAAATCGTGCTTCAACAAACTCCCCATCACGCACAGATCTTACGACAAAATAAGAAGAAAGGGCGTTAACCGCTTTAGTACCCACTCCATTTAATCCCACAGAAAACTGAAAAACGTCGTCATTATACTTAGCGCCGGTATTGATTTGGCTAACGCATTCAATGACCTTGCCAAGAGGAATCCCTCTCCCAAAGTCCCGTGCCGATACAGTCGAGGTTTTTTCATTAAGTTCTATGATAATTTTTGATCCATTGCCCATGATGAACTCATCGACCGCATTGTCGATAACTTCTTTAAGCATAACATAAATACCGTCATCAGGATGTGTTCCATCCCCTAAACGACCTATGTACATGCCTGAGCGCAGCCTGATATGGGCGAGTGCGTCTAGGGATAAAACTGTGCTTTCATCGTATTTTTTTGCCATAAATTCAACTCATAGCACGTTTGGAATTTTTTTGCTCATTTGTTTTTTTACTCAAGCCTTGCAATAGTAACAGAAGTTCTTCCAGTAGGTATGTAAATTGTCTCTTCCCCTTTAAATAACATGTCGGGACTCCCCTTTAATCCAAAAAACAAAGTCGCTGTAAGGGTGTTTGTTTTTGTATTCACACTTACACCCCAACCTCTTCCCTCATTTTGCACCCATTCAGTGATATTAGGAGAGACTGTTTTATCTTGCTTTAGATCCTCTACATCTTCTAGAGATCGAGGCTCAATTGTCGAAAGACCTCCCGCAGCTCCATCATACCCCCTAGAAAACTCTCTATTGAAAAGCAAGTCGGCCATTTTGTTAATCGGCGTGGTGATTCCCTGTTGGATAGAGCTTAAAATCCTCATCCTCTGAGGACCTTCAACTCCCTCAAGGGACCGCTCCACCCAATCTTCTATAATTTCTTTAGAAGAACGAGAGGATCCGGCCTCAACCCCCATTGCAACGCCGCCTGCGGCAGAGGCCCCCTCTTTAACCTTCTCAGGAGGAAGCTGTCCATTAATCCTTAGTTGAGCTCGTCTATCGTAGTCTTTAACAATTTGTCTTATAAATAAAACAGAGCTTGTAGCCTCTGAGATGCTACTCAGTCTTTTTCCAACCGGAATATCTGGTAAATTATCTTGTATCCAGCCAGTTACAAAGGTCTTGTAATCTGGATATTTAGGCATCTGCCCTTCATGAGAAGCTTTAAAGGATTCTTCAAATGCAGAAACTGTAGGCAAAGAAATCCCAGCAATGCTTGCAAGACTCCCCTCCTTCCATTGATTTGCCATGGTAGATAGAACCTTTCCCTCATCTAATTCTTTAGGTTTTCTAATGACATCAACTTCGGGATTAAGCGCAATTGTAACGCTTGTTCCTGGAGAGGGAAAGATACTCTGTAATTTAGGGAGGTATTCCTGATCTGATACTGCTGCCGAAGGCATCTCATCAACCCGCAGATCTCTGATGCCCCTACCTGATTCGGCCTTAATTGTTGTAATAGAGGTGTCTCTTATCAGAGTTGGAGATGTTGATCTAACCGTACTCGCGCTCGAAGATCTAGATCCAGGTGTTAGGGTTGCTGTAGGGGAAAAAACACTCGATGCCGCACTTGCCATTTTACTAAAAAACCCTCCTAAACTAGGCGACTGAGTTATTACCCTCTCAGACAATGTAGAGACAGGAGTCCTTTCTGGAGGAGTTGCCAAATCAGACATAGCTTGGCATGTTGGAGTTAAGGAAGGACTCCCTATCTCTACACTTAAGTGCCTTCCTGAAGGCAATGCCATCCCTGCTGAGTTAGAAGCCTCAGCCTTACGGCTATTATCTTGCGGTCGCCCCCCCCTTCCAACTCCAGATACGCTCATATAGCCTCATTAATAGCACATTAATCCGACAGTATAATATACTATTATTTAATTCAATTTAATTAAATAAATGCATAAAGAACAACAAATCCACTTCGCATTTAATGTATTTTTAATGAGCGCTAATCAGGCGAT
>JAPLSW010000090.1 GCA_026398435.1 Chlamydiota bacterium
AAGGAAATTTGTCTTGGATTGTCAATAAGGAAGAGTTGGAGCGATGGGCAATGGCCTTTAAGTTAGGCAGTGCCGGGGCCCGGCACTGCCTAACTTAAAGTTTAGTTAACGGTAATTGTTTTTTCGACAGAGTTGAAAGGGCCTGGAACGACACTATTTTTTCGATCGAGGAGCTCAAGCTTGACCGTGTGCTTGCCCTTTTTTAGTCCATAGATGTAATACGGACCCCAAATGGTAAGGGTACGCTGGATCTTACCATCGAGGGTTATCCTTACTTTATAGCCATCCCGAGACATCACGCAGTTCTGAATATAGAAGTCGAGTAGGATAGGCTTATTTGCCGTAAAGGAGCCTTGGGGCTCGTTATATGTTAGGTAGGGAGCTGATAAATCGACTTTAAAGGTGTCTTCTTTTTTCTTGTAGTAGAATACAAGAGCATCAAAGCAATGGGATCCTTTAACACTTTCTCCGTAGGATCTGCAGGGAAACATACGCACTACGTGTTTGCCTGGAGTTAGTTTGAAAGGGGGGTCGAAATCGATCTTTTGATCGTAGTAGAGGTCGTGGTCATCAAGAGCATCAAAGAGAGCTTCATAAGCGGTAAAGTAGTCTTTATCATCGATGATCACATGGATACTTTGTCCTTCCTTATCGACAGCAATTTCTCTTGCTCTATCAAATTGGCTATCAACACCGACAGGGAACCCATCCATACGAGCTTCAAAGTGGATCGGCCAAGAAGTTTTAAGCTCTTCATTATTGGGGAAAATGATTTTGAGTTCTACCTCTTGAGGCTCAGGTGTCGGATCTACCGAGACAACTTGTATGTCTGTTGCATTTGGAGTGACCTCACCAATGTCAGCTGCATAGAGAGTGCTTGCTAGCTGAAATAATAGTGCCATGGAAAGAATCGTTTTAAGTCGCATGAGATTACCCTCGTTTAACTATATAGTTGTGATTAATTCGAGATTTACTTCTTTTTGGTTTTAAAGTCTATATAAGAGAGTGAAAATTATGCTTGCTTGCATATATTGCTATAAATCTTCTATAGGAAAGGAAGGTAGTTAACTTTTAAGGATGTTTTTCCATGGAGCCGTGGATCTTAGCTTTATGCATTGTCCTACTAGGGTTAGTCTTTGACTATACCAATGGGTTCCATGATGCAGCAACCTTACAGCGATAGTTCTTGCAGGTGTTCTGAATACAATAGGTGCGACCCAAATCAGCGCTGTAGCGCAGACGATTACCTCAGGGCTTGTCAATAGCCTTGGGGTAACGCAGATTACGATCCTCTGTGCAATCATTGGAGCCATCGTCTGGAACATCCTCACATGGTATTATGGCATTCCCAGTAGCTCTTCCTATGCGCTCGTCGGCGGTCTAATCGGTGCTACCTGGACAAGTGTCGGACTGCAAGAGATCCTTTGGAATGGGGTAGTTTATAAAGTTGTAATACCCATGATTGCATCGCCTCTCATTGGCTATTTTTTGGCCTTTGTCTTTATGAAGGTCTTATATGCCTACCAAAAAAATTCCAAGAAAAATGAGAGGCTTTTTGGTCATTTGCAGATTGGTTCTGCAAGTATTATCGCCTTATCTCATGGTATTAACGACGCGCAAAAGAGCATGGGGCTCATTACCCTCGGGCTTTTTGCCTCCAAGCTCGTCACCACGCAAAGCATCCCCCTTTGGGTGATCCTTGCCTGCGCTATCACGATGGGTCTTGGCACTGCCTCCGGTGGGGTGCGCATCATTAAAACAGTTGGTTTTTCTATTACGAAGCTCCAGACGATGCAGGGATTTGCAGCGGAGATGAGCGCCTCTTGTGTTATTCTATCAGCTAGCTTCTTAGGCATGCCAATTAGCTCAACGCACATGATAGTTGGTAGTGTCACAGGCGTTGGCGCTGCAAAGGGGATGCATTCAGTCAGCTGGGGTATTATGAAAAAGCTATCCGTTGCCTGGGCGCTCACTTTGCCCGGCTCGGCACTGATAGCTTCCCTATTTACGGTTCTTCTAGAGTGGTTTCTTCCAAAGCTTTAACTGGCAGATTTGGTATCGGCGAGTAAATGGGTTTCTCCCATAAGAATTTTCCAGTGGCTGACTCCACACATGAAAGATAAAAGGCGCGGCCATTTCTCTGTTTAGAAAAGATGTACAGCAATCCCTCATTGTATAGTTTTAGGGAAAGAATTTGAGAATTGAAGGGGATTTCCCAAAGCAGATCGCCAGAATTCAAAAAAGTAGAAAAATAGTCCACATCATCAAAGCTGGAGATCGTATGGATGAGGTTCTTATTAACGACAAGAAGCTCTGAGCTATACTCAGAACTTGGGATTTCAGCAGCTTTACCACTTGTCATGAGTAAAGCCATACAACATAAATACTTGATCATTTTGCCCGCCAATTTTAGGTTGAAAAGAGAAGGTATTCCTTAAAAGGTATTTGGTTGCAATAGGAAAGTCATTATGCGTTTTTTTAGCTATCTGTTACTAGGCATGCGAGCTTACCTGCAACTTTAGTCATAGACCGCTATGCATTAAAAAATGCCGCCCTAATCTTCCATGATTGTGGTTTTTTTACATACCGCTATACCGCTTGAAAAGCAAAGTTGCAAAACATATCAATTAGAATTTTAGAAATTTGCAATTAAACCTGCTAGAGATTAGTAGAGTTTTTAAGCCTCATAGCAAAGGGGAAGTGCTTGCTTGATAAAAAGGATGGCTAGAGAACCTTAAGGAAGGGGTCTGTGGCGTTGTGTAGTGATCAGTATTGTTTGTAGATGATCTGCAAGAGGACTAAAGATTCGGTGGTTTTCTGGCATATTTAATATAAACGTCGCTACGCAGAAATCTCACTTGCGATAAATCCCCTAAGTTTTGTATGTTATTGCCTTCTTGATGACGATGATCGATAAGAAAAGTCGAAGTGAAGAAATAGTGAAGCTGATAAAGCTCACACAGTTGTTTTGACAGTAGAAGAGAAATGACGAATTAAA